>JAYTXS010000063.1:0-5598 GCA_043742845.1 Gammaproteobacteria bacterium | reverse complement strand
TTCCGCATCACGGCTTCCCGGCAAACCCCTGCTCACGGTCGGTGATCGGCCGCTGCTGCAATGGGTTTGGCAGTGCGCGCGTGCCAGCGCCGCGCAATCCGTGACCATCGCCACCGACGATGCACGCATTGCCGACGCGGCGCGAGTCTTTGGCGCCGATTGCGTGATGACTTCACCGCAGCATGCTTCCGGGACGGACCGGATCGCCGAAGTCGTGCGCGCCAAGCAGTTCGCTGCGCAAGACATCGTCGTCAACCTGCAAGGCGACGAGCCCATGATGCCTCCGGCCGTGGTCAACGAAGTGTCGGCCGCGCTTCACGCCCGGCCGAACGTCGGTATGGCATCGGCGGTTGCACCCATCCGCTCGCTCGAAGAATTCCTCGATCCGGCTTGCGTGAAAGCGCTGCGTGCACAGAACGGCGAGGCGCTGTACTTCAGCCGCGCGCCTGTGCCCTGGCCACGCGACAACGTCGCGGCCGGACGTCCTTTGGGCTTCGTGGGTGCGTGGCGCCACATCGGTATTTACGCGTACCGGGTGCGCAGCCTCCTGCAATTCTCCGCATGGCCGCCGACGCCGCTGGAGGAGACCGAGAAACTCGAGCAGTTGCGCGCGTTGGAGCATGGCATGCGGATTCACCTGGTGGCGTTGGCCGAGCCGCCCCCTGCCGGCGTCGATACGCCGCAGGATTTAGAGCGAGTGCGCCGCCTGCTCGCACCCGCTCCGACGCACGCGCAGCGCTAGAACGCTGCGCAGAGACTAGTTCGGCCGCCCTACAAGAAGTGGCGCAGCAGCCAGTACAGGCTGCCGGCAAGGGCGATCGACACCGGCAGGGTGAGCACCCAAGCCATCAACAAATTGCGTACGGTGGCCCACTGTAGGCCGGAGTGGTTAGCAACCATCGTTCCCGCCACACCGGAGGACAGCACATGTGTCGTGCTGACCGGTAAACCGTACAGTTCGGCGGCGCCGATGGTGGCCATGGCGACGATTTCCGCCGAGGCACCCTGGGCATACGTCAGATGGGTCTTGCCTATTTTTTCACCGACGGTGACGACGATGCGCTTCCAACCGATCATGGTGCCCAACCCCAAGGCGATGGCGACGGCCACCTTGACCCAGGTCGGTATGAACTTAGTGGAATGATCGAGCTGCTTCTTATAGTCGTCCAGCGTCTGCTTATCCGCCTCCGAGACGTTGAGTGCCTTGGCCTTGCTCATGAAGCGCAGCCCCTCGCTGACCAGGTACATGTCGTTGCGGATGTTGACCATGGAACCGGCCGGGACCTTGTCAATGGAATGGTACTGATCGACTTGAGTCGAGATCGACCCGGCGAGCGCCGACAACGCCGCCACACCCTGCGGGGTCACGGCGCGCGCCCGCACCAGATCCATGGCGACCGCGTGTGCATCGGCCGGCGCCGCGCCTACGCTATAGCGGGAGAGTGCCGCCTGTGCCTGGCCGGAGGCCACGACGAACTTGCTGACGTCTGCTTCATGCATGGTGCGGTTCAGGGCGTACGCTGTCGGCACCGTGCCGATGAGGATCAACATGATGAGGCCCATGCCTTTCTGCCCGTCGTTGCCGCCGTGGAAGAAACTCACACCGCTGCAGGTCAGAATCAGCAAGCCGCGAATCCACAGGGGCGGCGGCTTGTTGCCCTCGGGCTCTTTATAGAGCGCTGGGATCTTGATGGTTTTCTTCAGAATGGTCAGCAGCAAGAACGCCGCGCTAAAGCCTATCAACGGCGAGAACAGCAGGGTGTAGCCGATTTTCGTCGCCTGACCCCAGTCCACGCCGCTGGTGCCGGAGGGATTGATCGCCATCAGCTGATTCATGAGCCCGACGCCGATGATGGAACCGATCAACGTGTGCGAACTCGAGGAAGGGAGCCCGAAATACCAGGTTCCTAAATTCCACAGGATGGCCGCGATCAACAATGCGAAGACCATGGCAAAGCCGGCGCCGCTGCCTACTTGCAGGATCAACTCCACCGGCAACAGCGAGACAATGCCGAATGCCACTGCACCGGTCGAGACCAGCACTCCGGCGAAGTTGAAGAAGCCGGACCAGACGACGGCAAGATTCGGCGACATTGAATTCGTGTAGATTACCGTCGCAACCGCGTTCGCAGTGTCGTGGAAGCCGTTGACAAATTCGAATCCCAGGGCAATCAGCAGCGCAATGCCGAGCAGTATGTAGGGGTACGCGCGCGTGTCGCGTACTACCGATAAGTCGTCCGCCAGGTGAATCCCGGTGTAAATGATGCCGACAACCACCACGACTCCGGCCAGAACGTTGAACCAAGGGTTGGGTTTCTGGCGGATGAGCGACGAAGCCGATGCCGACGGCGCATGCATCATGCCCGGCGCTTGATTGATGGCATCGATATTGGACATGCTGTGAACCCTGCATGAAGTGTAGGACTTAGCCCTCGATGTATAGATCTGTAATGTGACAACGAGATGACAATCCGGACCCGCTGATGCCATTCACCATATCCCACGCCGCCGTCGTGTTGCCGTTTTCACGCCTGCTCGCGCGCCGGCGGTTGTTGTCCGCCGTTGTGATCGGGGCGATGGTTCCCGATTTCGGTCTGTTCTTCCCCTGGCGCGTGTACCGGTTCGAAACTCACAGCGCATTGGGGTTGCTGACCTTTTGCCTGCCGGTGGGGCTGTTTGCGTACTGGATATTTCAGTACCTGGTCAAAACGCCCGTGATGGCGGTGTTGTCGGAAGGTCCGGCCGCTCGCTGGCGGGCGTTTTCCTCGCCGGCGCAGATTACCAACGTATTGCAGTGGATCTTGGCAGCAGTAGGTGTGTTGGCGGGAGCAATCACCCATCTGGTGTGGGACGCATTCACGCATGAAGGCGCGCGCGGGGTGCGCATGATCCCTTGGCTGGAGGATCCGAGCGTCGAGATCGGCAACCATCATCTGGCCGTCGTACGGCTGTTGCAGGATGGCAGCTCGTTGGTCGGACTGGCAGTTGTGCTGGGATTTGTCTGGTACGGCTTGCGCCGCGGTCGTATGGGTTCCCCATTGAGCACCGCACAACCGCCTTTGGCCCGCGCCTTACGACCGATAGAACGTCGGGCATGGGTCGCGGCGTACCTGCTGGGTAGTGTCGTACTGAGCGCAGCCTGGCTGCTTTGGGCGCATATCGGCGAGCCGGTCCCACGCGCGGGACCGATATCGGCGACAGGGGTGGCCGTGGCCGCACTGCGCGGCCTTGCTGCGGCGCTGCTCGGCGTCAGCGTGATCCTAGGCTGGCGTCTACGGGCGCTCCGGCAAGCGAGCGCCCCGATACCCACCGCCCCCTAAACAAGCGCTAGCGCTCGTCGGGACCGGTGCGAGGCGGCGCCTCGCTGGGAGCGGAAGACCACACCACGTACTTGTTGTCGGTACCCTCTGGCGCAGCGGCGCGGGGCACATCTGCGGTGCGAGGCGCAGGGGCGCTATCTCTCGGCGTCGCCGCCGCTTCCTCGGACATGGGCGGCGCTGTGCCGCCGCTCTCGGCGCCTTCGCCGCTGGGCCCGGAGCCTGAACCCGGAGCCGGGCTTCCCTGACCAGAGTTCTGGTTCCCACCATTGGCACCGTCGCCGCCGCCATCGCGTCCTCGGCCGCGACCGCGTCGTCGCCTGCTGCGCCCACCACGCTCGCCGTTGCCGCCACGTTCGCCGCCGTCAGGCCGGTTGTCGTTGCCCCGCGGCGATTGATCGTTGCGCGGGGCCTGATCACTGCGAGGCGCCTGATCACTGCGAGGTGCCTGATCACTGCGAGGTGCCTGATCATTGCGAGGTGCCTGATCTGGGCGCTGTGTACCTTCCGCGCGCGGCGGCTGGTCGGCACGTGGCGCATCCGGCCTCGCGTCCGGTCGCGGGCCCCCGGGTTGGCGATCGGGTTGTGCACCGCCTTCAGGGCGGCGTGCAGCAGAGTCACCACGATTCTCGCTGCGCGGGCGATCTCGGCGCGGATCCCGCGGTCCGTCCCGACGTACATCGCGATTGCGGTCACGATCGCCACGGTCCCGGTCTCCACGATCTCGATTGCGGTCACGGTCGCCGCCGCTACGGAAGCGATCATGGCGACCATCGCGCTGCGGCGGCCGCTCGCGCGGAGCCTGAGTGGATGGGGCGGGTGCCGCTGCTGCTGCCACGCTGTTGCCGGCACCGCCGCCGAACAGCCAACGCCACAGTCGTACGAAGACACCTGCCTGAGGCACTGCTGCCACGGACATGGATACGGGCTCGGAGGCCGGCGCTGGTTCAGGCACGGGCATGGGAATGATGGGTGCCGCGGAGGCCGGCAGAATGCTGGGTACCAGCGGCACGTCGCCTTCCGGCTTCTTGTCTCGATTTCCGATATTCGAATCATCGACAGTAGGCTGATCGGCGAGCTGGTAACTGGCGGTGTTGTTCTCCGGCAGCTCCTTTTCATCGTCGCGAATGCGACGCAGCGTATACGCAGGCGTCTGCATGTGCGGGTTCGGCACGATCACCAGCGATACCTTGTCGCGCGACTCGATTTGGTTGAGCCAATCGCGCTTCTCGTTCATCAGGTAGGTCGCGACGTCCACCGGCACCTGCGCGACGACACGTCCGGTGCGCTCTTTGCGGGCCTCTTCGCCGATGAGGCGCAGCAGGGCCAGCGACATGGATTCGACGGCACGTATGGTGCCCATGCCGCCGCATCGTGGGCAATTGATGTGAGTGGTCTCGCTCAAGGCAGGCCGCAGCCGCTGGCGCGACAGTTCGAGCAAGCCAAAACGCGACAACCTGCCCAATTGGATCCGTGCGCGATCCATCTTGACCGCGTCGCGCAGCATGTCTTCCACGGCACGCTGGTTGGCCGTCGACTCCATGTCGATGAAATCGATGACGATGAGGCCGCCGATGTCTCGTAGCCGCAGTTGCCGCGCGATTTCCTCGGCCGCTTCCAAGTTGGTATTGCGTGCGGTGGCTTCGATATCGCCGCCCCGAGTGCTGCGAGCCGAATTGATGTCGATCGATACCAAGGCTTCCGTGTGGTCGATCACCAAGCTGCCGCCCGAGGGCAGGGTGACTTTGTGCGAGTACGCGGATTCGATCTGGCTCTCGATCTGGTAGCGCGTGAACAGCGGCACCGGATCTTGATACAGCTTGAGTTTGCGCTGCGCGTCCGGCGGCATGAAGCGCTGCATGTATTCCTGCGCTTTTTGAAAGGCCTCCGGGTCGTCGATGAGGCATTCGCCGACGTCGTCAGAGAAGTAATCGCGCAGTCCGCGCGTCACCGCATCGCTTTCCTGGAAAATCAGAAATGGCGCGGGCCGGCCGTCGTTCGCGGCCACGATGGCATCCCACGCGGTTTTGAGATTGTTCAAATCCCACTGCAATTCCTCGGTGGTCCTACCGACGCCGGCGGTACGCACGATCGCGCCCATGCCCTCGGGAATCTGCAGACCGTTCATGGCCTCGCGCATCTGATCTCTGTCTTCGCCCTCGATGCGTCGCGACACGCCGCCGGCGCGGGGGTTGTTCGGCATCAAGACCAGGAAGCGGCCGGCAAGGCTGATGAACGTGGTAAGGGCAGCGCCCTTGTTGCCGCGCTCCTCTTTCTCGAC
>JAYTXS010000062.1:0-2471 GCA_043742845.1 Gammaproteobacteria bacterium | reverse complement strand
TGGGGCTTCTTGCGCTGGCTCAAAGCGCCGGAGGCGCGGCTCAAGTTCGATCGATTCATGCTGCGCGTGCCGTTGCTGGGCAAGCTCATTCGCGGGGTCAATACGGCCCGCTTCTCCCGCACCTTCAGCATTCTTACCGCAAGTGCGGTCCCGGTGCTCGAGGCGCTGCGAATCTCGGCCGAAGTCGTCACCAACATGCCCATGAAACGGGCCGTGGAAGATGCCGCGCTGCGCGTGCGCGAGGGCGCGCCCATCGGCAGATCCTTAGCCGCACGCAAACTGTTCCCCCCCATGATGATCCACCTGATCAGCAGCGGCGAGAGCAGCGGAGAGTTGGAAAAGATGCTGGAGCGCGCGGCGACCAATCAAGAGCGCGAGATGGATGGCCTGCTATCCACCATGACCAACCTCCTGGGACCGTTCATGGTGGTATTCATGGGCGCCGTCGTCATGTTCATCGTCATAGCGCTGCTACTGCCGATATTTCAGCTTAACGATCTCGTCAAATAAAGGACTGTGCTGTAGGGTATTGCGCACCAGCCACGTTTCCGTTTATAACGCGCCGGTGTTGTCAGTTCAACGGTGAAGAGCCAAGCTTCAGGAGCATGAGCGAAAAGCCCGAATCGGACGAGTTCGAGGAAGAGGACGCCGAAGAAGCGGCGCCCGGCGGCGATGAGGTCGACGTCGACCACATCATGCGCGACGTCGAATCCCAGCGGCGGCGCGCACCGAAGGGTGCTGAGCCAACGTGGCGCCGGCTGGAACGGGTGATGGAAGAACGGCGCACTGCGGAACTGCTAAGCGACTTCGACGATTACAAGATCGCGGGCACGGGCGACGATCGGGCAGCGGTCGCCGACGACCTGCGCGACTTGGAGGAGCCGCCCCACCCGGCAAAGGCCGTCCGCAAGAAAAAGAAATCCCCGTAAGCGGGCTGGCCGCGCCCCGAAGTGACGAAGCTCGAGCCGTCGCACAAGAACAGGTTTGGCACATCATGGGTGCGGTGATACTTATCGACCACCGAGCTGCCCGGATCGTTACCCATGCGGCATGGTTCCCAGCAAGTGGACCCCGTTGTCCAGTTCTTCGACACTGTCGCGCCACACTTTCTGGGCGCCGGCCGCCTCCATGATCTCGACCTGCCGGTCCTGCAGAAAACGTGCGAACGCAAGATCATCCGCATGGTCCTTGTAGGTCACGCGAACGGCCGGAATCCCCCACGCGTCCTTCAGATTGGGATCGATGCTGACGCTAATCGTTTCGACGGCCAGCGACGTCGTGTGGCCCGCGCACACCATGGAACGAGGAAAGGCCTCGATGCGTGCCTTGAGGTCGGCGCCCCAGCGCGGCAAATTGCCGTCGGTGCTCAGCGCCCAAATGGCAGGCTGGGGATTGTTGCGTCCGTCGATGCCGCCGCCGCCGTAAAACCCCCGCTTCGGGTCCGCCTGGTAGAAATCATGAATCACGCGCGTGACTTGTATGCTCTTGTATTCGTTGAGCTCGTGCTCGAAGGCCGCATACGCCTGGGCGCCTTGATTGAACATGAGGTACTTGCCCACCAGTCCGCTCGAGTTGGCCAGCCCATGGGCGCCGGGAACGGATACAGGCCCAGCTTGCGTGCACCGCGCTCGAGGAGTACGCCCGAGGATTTCACCGGCATCGGCGGCATGGGATAGGGTTTACTGCGCGGTGGGTCGAACGGACTGGCGCCGCCCAACCCCGACACCCCCACCTCTCACTCCACCTTGGAGTAGTAGGGCTCGAGTTCCTGGTAGCTGATCGGCCAGTCGGCGAAACCGGTACCGGGAATAGCCCCAAGGACCCTGCGCTCTTGCGGAACGACTGTGGACTTAACCTGGGGTCACGGTGAATCCTGCCTGCGACAGTTCACGCGCCATGACGCCTCCCGCGGCGCCCGAGCCCACCACGACGAAATCCACCGTCTCGTCGAGTTTGAACTCGCGGGCGGTCAAGAAGGCTTCTCCGCGGCATAAGGCACGAAGCCGCAATACTCACGATCGTAGTAGCCGAACGGCGGCGTGAAGGCGTGCTGGTCGGCAAATTCCATCATCGTCCAACCGATGCCGCGGAAATTCCCGCCGTACTTCGGTGACGTGAACATACCCAGTACCGTGAGGGTGCGCATGGTCTCGAAAAACGGTGTGCGATCGACCGTCTTGAGATATCCCATTTGCTGATCGAGCGACGCGACCGCGAAGGACGTCAGGGCAGGATTCGAAGCGCGGAACTTAGCCTGGAAGTCATCGAGTCCGGTTCGAAAATCAAGCGCCCAGGCGGAGAAGAACGTCGCCATCGCGCGATCGACGAAGTACACGGCGTGCGCCTCACGCGCGCCCGGCGTCGCCCCGCTTGGCACGATCTGCGCGGCGATCGCCGGCCATTGCGCTGCGATCCATACGCTCGACAACAGGCCGCCGCTCGATAATAGAAATTAGCGTCGTGAATTATCT
>JAYTXS010000061.1:0-8788 GCA_043742845.1 Gammaproteobacteria bacterium | reverse complement strand
GAGTCGAGGCTCCCTACGGGGCCTGCGAATACTAAACCGCCCTTTTCTTTAACGACTAAAGCAGTACTCATCAGCTCAAACCTCCCAATCAGCGCGGGTGCCATAGTAGCACTCCTAGGGTATGACTGCTAATGTTACCGATAGTTCACATATACTTTAAGCCGTTGAAAAACAAGAGCTTATGTCGGGGCAATGCCGCGAATATGCCGCGTCGCAGCAAGCCATGAGCCGAGCCAGGCCAGCGCCACGGCAACGCCGAGAACTTGGGTAGCCGCGACAAATTTAAGGCCCTGCAAATGAAACTGGCTGCCATAGAGCGCCGCCAGGGAATCCACCGGTTTGGCCAATACGCCGGCGGCCACAGCGACCAGGATGACGGCGATCAATCCGCCGCCCAAGCCGTACCAAACACCACTGTAAAGGAACGGCCGACGCGTGAAGCCGTCGCTGGCACCGACCAGCTTCATGACTTCGATCTCGGCGCGCCGATTCAAAATGTCGAGGCGGATGGTATTTCCAACGACGAGCACCACGCTCGCCCCGAGGAGTCCGGCGGTGAGCGCGACCACGCGCCGCAAAATATCCAACATGGCGTGCAGCCGCTTCACCCATTCGGTATCAAGCTGCACAGTCTGAACGTCGGTCATAGCGGTAATCGCCTCCTTCAGCGTGGCCGTCCCCTGAGGGGTACTCGCATCCAGAGCAGGAGTGACGATCAGCGTGTCGGGCAGAGGATTGTCGCTCAGCGCATCGAGCGCCTTGCCAAAGCCGGAGTTGTCCCGAAACTCCGCCATTGCCTGCTCGGCGGTAATGATGCGCACCCCGGCAACATCGCCGCGTAGCCGCAGCTGCTTGGCCAGCGAACCGGTTCGCGCCGAGCTCGCTTTCTTATCCATATAGACCGACAAATCGAAGGCATCGTTCCAATTGCCGGTGGCCGTGCGCACGTTGCTCAGGAACAAATTCAAGAACAACGGCAGCGCGAGCGCCATGGCGATAACACCCATGGTCATCAGCGAGGCGAACGGATATTTCACGATGCGCCCGAAGGAGCCGACCAAGGTTTGCGCGTGCCGCGCGAAATACACCTGGATGTTCATGTCGATGAATCGATGCTCGCCGATGCAGGGGTTTGCGACAGCCCCGGATCGATTACGCGCCCCTCCCCCAACACGATGCGCCGCGCTCCGAATTGCTCAATGAGGTGCACATCGTGTGTGGCGATCACCACCGTCACACCGACATCATTGAAGCGCTTGAACAATTTCATGATCTCCAGAGCAAGTTGCGGATCGAGATTGCCCGTGGGCTCGTCCGCGATCAGCAGCGAGGGCTTCGCCACCACCGCGCGCGCAATGCCCACGCGTTGTTGCTCACCAGTGGACAGTTCCAGGGGACGGCTTTTCTCCCTGCCCAGCAGCCCAACCTGATCGAGCGCGGCACGCACGCGCTTGTCGATTTCGCGCTTAGGGACACCCGCGATGATCAGCGGCAGCGCCACGTTGTCCGCCACCGGACGATCATGCAGCAGCTTGTGATCCTGAAACACCACGCCGATGTCGCGCCGAAACTGCGGAATCCCGCGGGGTTTGATGGCGGCGGTATTCTGCTTATTGATGAAGACTTGGCCGCGCGAGGGGCGGTCAATGAGCGCTATCAATTTTAGAATGCTGCTTTTGCCCGCGCCGGAGTGACCGGTCAAAAAAGCCAGTTCACCCGCCTCAATATGGAAGGACACACCGGAAAGGGCCTCGCGCCCATTGGCGTAGCGCTTGTAGACCTGGTCGAAGCGAATCATACAGCCGCGCCGTCGGGGCTGGATTTGAGCAGCGCCGATACGAAGTCTGAGGCGTTGAACACTCCAAAATCCTCGCTTTGCTCGCCCACGCCGATGAAGCGGATGGGGATACTCAATTTTTGCGCAATGGCGATCACTACACCGCCCTTCGCGGTGCCATCGAGCTTGGTAATGACCAGTCCGGTGACACCCAGACCCTTGTTGAATTCCTCGGCTTGCGCTACCGCATTTTGTCCAATCGTGCCGTCCAGCACCAGCAGCACTTCATGCGGCGCGGCCGGGTCCAGCCTGCCGAGTACGCGCTTGACCTTCTTGAGTTCATCCATCAAGTGAGTCTGCGTGTGCAGGCGGCCCGCGGTGTCGGCGATCAGCACGTCGATATTGCGTGCGCGTGCGGCTTGCAGCGCGTCGAAGATGACGGCCGCGGGTTCGGCACCCGACTGTTGAGCGACGATGGGCACATTGTTGCGTTCGGCCCAAACCTCCAATTGCTCGCGCGCCGCCGCTCGGAAGGTATCGCCGGCGGCCAGCATCACGCTGCGGCCCTCGGCCATGAGCCGGCGCGCCAATTTGCCGATGGTGGTGGTCTTGCCGGCGCCGTTGATGCCTACGACCAGAATGACGTAGGGCTTGTTGGCCGGGTTGATCACCAGAGGCGTTTCCACCGGCTGCAAGATCTCCAGCATGGCGTCGTGCAGGGCCTTGAGCAGCGCCTCCACGTCGTCCAGTTCCTTGCGGGCGACGCGCCGGCGCAGCTCGTCCAAAATGCGTCGAGTAGCCTCGGTTCCCACATCGGCGGTGATGAGGCGGGTTTCGAGCTCATCGAGAATTTCCGCGTCGATTTTGCGCCCGGGCAGCAGCTGCGTAAGATCGGCTGTGAGCCAGGCGGGCCCCTGATTTAATTTGGCGCGCAGGCGCTTGAAGAACCCGCGCACGCCGGGCTTGTCAGCTTCGTTCGTCATTAGGGAGGTATGATACCGGGAGTGACCAATCTCAAGACGGAATCAAAGACCCCAGACGCCCGCAATTCGGTGCGCATCATCGGCGGCAGCTGGCGCGGCCGACGCATCAATTTCCCGGACATTGCGGGTCTTCGGCCGACGCCCGACCGGGTGCGGGAGACCCTGTTCAACTGGCTGCAGCACGACGTTGCGGGCGCCCGCTGCCTGGATTTGTTCGCAGGCTCCGGTGCACTGGGCCTCGAGGCCCTGTCGCGCGGTGCCAAAGAGCTGGTGTTCGTGGAGCAGGCCGTTGCCGCCGCGCGCGGCCTTACGGAGCAACTGACCCGCATTGGCGGGGCAAACAGAGCTCAAGTGGTGGAAATGGGTGCCACGAGATTCCTGCGCACCCCCGCACCCCCCTTCGATATAGCGTTCCTGGACCCACCCCATGGGCGCGCCGCCCTGGCGGAATATGTGCCCATGCTGGACACGGGTCACTGGCTGAAGGTCGGTGGGCTGGTGTACCTGGAAAACGAGAAAACCGCTGGCACGCCCGTGCTGCCTCCGCACTGGGAATTGCTCAAATCCAAAGCGGCGGGCGAGGTGGGGTATCATTTGGCGCGCGTCAATGCGCGCGTCTGACGATACTAGGGCATGCACAAAAGAACAGCCGTCTATCCGGGCACCTTCGATCCCATCACCAATGGTCATCATGACTTGGTGCGGCGGGCCGCCAGTATTTTCGATCGCCTGGTGGTGGCGATCGCCGCGAATCCTAACAAGGCGCCGATGTTCACCCTCGAACAGAGGGTCGATATGGCCCGTCGCGTGCTCGCCGATGTACAGAATGTCGAGGTCAAGGGCTATGCCGGCCTGACGGTGGAATTCGCGCGGCAAAACGGCTTGGCCGTGATCGTGCGTGGCCTGCGTGCCGTGTCGGACTTCGAATTCGAATTTCAGCTGGCGAACATGAGCCGCCATCTCACTCCTGAAATCGAGTCCGTGTTCATGACCCCGCAAGAGCAGTACACCTTCATTTCTTCAACGTTGGTGCGCGAAATCGCGGTATTGGGCGGCAATGTGTCGGAGTTCGTGCATCCGATCGTCGAGATCGAACTGAAGCGGCACCGTCAGCTTTGATCCGCTCATTCGCAGCGCGAGCCCCGCGGCGATTCTCAATCATGCCGTGGATGATTGCGGCCATCGTCTGCGCGCCGGCGGCGTTCGCCGACGACATCGCACCGGCGCCGGTCACAAAGCCGCTGCTTCATTCGCAAGCTGCCATCCCATCGCGTGCGGCGGTCGCGCACAAGGCGGCCATCGCCAGCGCCTATCCGCTCGCGAGTGAGGCCGGGCAAGAAATCCTCGCGGCGGGCGGCAATGCCTTCGATGCGGCGGTAGCGGTATCAGCCGCACTGGCGGTGGTCGAGCCCAGCAGTTCGGGCTTGGGCGGCGGCGGCTTCTATCTATTGCATCGGCAATCCGACGGCTTAGAGACCATGCTCGATGCGCGCGAAAAAGCCCCGGGCGCTGCATCGCGCGACATGTACTTGGACAAGGCCGGCAATCCCATCGAGAACGCGTCGATTTCCGGAGCGCTGGCGGCGGCAATTCCAGGCGAGCCCGCGGCCTTCGAGTATTTGGCGCGTAGGTACGGCAAGTTGTCGTTGAAACAAAGCCTGCAACCCGCGATTCGGCTGGCACGCAACGGCTTTCCGCTGTATGCGCGGTTGCAGGGCGGCATTCGCCGCAAGCAAGCCGTGTTGCAGCGTTCGCCGGATGCGGCGAAGGCGTTCTTGACCGCGGACGGCGGGGTTCCGGACATTGGCGCCATCATCAAGCAGCCGGATTTGGCGACTACTTTGCAGGCCATTGCCGAGCAGGGTGCCAAGGGATTCTACACAGGCCGAGTGGCCGCAGATCTGGTAGCCGGTGTGCGGGCGGACGGCGGAATCTGGACATTGCAGGATCTTGCGGCGTACCGGGTAGTCGAGCGCAAGCCACTAGTCGGCAACTATCATGGCGCCCGGATCGTGTCGGCCACGCCGCCCTCATCGGGTGGGATCGCGATCATCGATGCCCTGAATATCTTGTCCGGTTTCGATCTGCACCAAGTCGATTCCGCGACGCGTAAGCACTTGGTGATCGAAGCCATGCGCCGCGCTTACCGCGACCGCGCGATTTACCTGGGCGACCCCGACTTCGTCAAAATGCCGCTGGCGCAGCTCGCGAGTCTCGACTATGCGGCAGGGCAACGCAGCAGCATTCGCGCCGACAAGGCCATGCCGTCCAATATGCTGCCCGGGATCGAGTCCGAGCCCGCCGGGATGAATACCACGCACTTTTCTGTGCTGGACGCTGACGGCAACCGTGTCGCCGCGACCATCACCGTAAATCTGTTTTTCGGCACTGGCTATATGCCGCCGAAGACCGGAGTGCTGCTGAACAACGAAATGGACGATTTCTCCACCAAACCCGGCAGGCCCAACGAATTTGGCTTGGTGGGCGCCACCGCCAATGCCATTGCGGCAAATAAACGCAGCCTGTCGAGCATGTCGCCGACTTTCGTCGAAACGCCGAAGGGCTTGATGATCGTGGGTTCGCCCGGCGGCAGTTTCATCATCAGCATGGTGCTGTTGGGAACGCTCAATTATTTGGATGGAATGAATGCGGCGGATATCGTCAAGTACCCTCACTATCACCATCAATACCTGCCTGATGAAGTGCAATACGAACAGGGCGCGTTCAGCGACGCCGAAATCGCGGCGCTGCAAGCCAAGGGTCACACTCTGAAGATGCCCGGTTGGCAGTGGGGCAATATGCAGGTGATCACCTGGGATTTCGCCAGCGGCAAGGTGGAGGCCGCTTCAGATCCGCGAGGCGAAGGCGCGGGCTTGGTGTACTAGGCGAGGCGCGCGAGGTCGGAGTGGGGCGCGACTGTCTTCTCAACTCTGGCAGGTCGAGCACCAGTAGGTCGAACGCTGTCCCTGGACGAACTGCTTGACCACGGATTTGCACACGCGGCAGGCCGCTCCCTTACGCTCATACACGAATAATTTCTGACTGAAATAGCCGGGTGCGCCGTCTGCATTGACGTAATCGCGCAGCGTGGTGCCGCCTATTTTGATGGCTTCGCCGAGTACGTTCTTGATGGCTTTGGCCAGCGCTGCGGCTTCTTTGCGCGTGAGGCGGCGCGCGGCGCGGCGTGGCGAAATGCGGGCGCGAAACAGCGCCTCGCTCGCGTAGATGTTGCCGACTCCGACCACTACGTGGGAGTTCATGATGAATTGCTTGATGGCGACGCTGCGCTTGCGAGTGGCGCGAAACAGGTACTCGCCGTCGAATTCGCAACTCAAGGGTTCGGGCGCGAGCTTGGCGAGCAGCGGGTGCAGGGCCGGATCGGCGTCGGTCCAATGCAGGCTGCCGAAACGTCGCGGATCGTGATAGCGCAGTACCCAGCCGCTGTCTACGTGGATGTCCCAGTGATCGTGCGCTTTCGGCGCGGTGCCGAGCTTGACCAAGCGCAGGCTGCCGGACATGCCCAGATGCAGGATCAAGGCGCCGCTGTCGAAGCGGATCAAGAGGTACTTTGCGCGCCGCTCGACGGCACGAATGGTTTGGCCGCGAACGGTGGCTTCGAAGTGATGCACAATGGGCCAGCGCAAGCGCCGTTCGCGCACGATGACGTCGAGCACGCGCCGCTCGAGCAACGCAGGCGCGATGCCGCGTTTCGTCGTTTCTACTTCAGGGAGCTCGGGCGTGTGAAAGCTCGGGCGGGAAGACTACTTGATCTTCGATTCTTTGTAAGGGACGTGCTTGCGCACTACCGGATCGAATTTCTTCGTTTCCAATTTGTCCGGATGCAGACGCTTGTTCTTCGTGGTCGTGTAGTAGTGACCGGTGCCGGCCGTCGATACCAATTTGATTTTGTCGCGCATGAATGGCTCCTTAGACCTTGACGCCTTTGGCGCGCAGATCCGCAACCACCACGTCCACGCCACGCTTCTCAATGGTGCGCAGGCCGCGGGTCGATACACGCAAGCTCAAAAAGCGCTTCTCGACTTCGGACCAGAAGCGGTGAGTATGCAGATTCGGCAAAAAGCGGCGCCGCTTGCGATTGTTCGCGTGGGAAACCGTGTTACCCGATTTCGGGCCCTTACCCGTGACTTGGCAGACTCGCGACATGTGGCAAACCTTTGAACTTGAAGAAGCGTAATGCAGCCGCGCTTTATACCAGGGTCCCTCAAGCAGGGCAATAACGGCGCATGGTAGAAAGAAAAATAATCATTAATTTCAATGCGTTAATGCCGAGGCAGCGTTGGCTTCGCCCCGCAGCGCGCCCCGCCGACCCGGAGCATCCAGCAGCGCCAAACGAAATTCCGGCAGTGCTTCCGATGGGCGATTCAAGGTCAGCAACAGCTCTCCCATCTGCTCACGGGCGGGAACGACGGGACCGGGAGTCACCGGCAGTTTCTCCAGCGACTCTTCTTCAGCTGCAGCCTCGCGCAGCAATTGCACCGCTTCTGCCGATTGTGCGTTTGCGGCCAGCTGCCAGGCCTTGGCCTCCTTACCGAGCACCTCGACCTGTGTTGCCCAATAGGCGTTGCCCGCGGACTTGAGTTGTTGTCGGCAGGTCTCGAGTTTCGCGATGTCGATATCCGCCGCCTGCGGCAGTCCCGCGCGGGCATTGGCGAGCGCCCGAGCCCAGTAGACCAGGGCGGCTACTTGCGGGGCAGACTCCGGCAGCGGTTGCAATGCCGCGGCGTCGCTCCACGCGCGGCGTTCGATCGCTAGGCGAACCGGCATGGCCGTCGCGGCATAGCCGACTTTGAAATCGCCTCCGAGCAACGCACCCATGACACGTAGATCCGCGACCACCCGCTCGGCGTCGAAATCGCGTCCTCGCTGCAGATAGGCGTAGGTTAGATAATCCATGGCATGCAGTTCTTCACCCTGGTCGCCTTGGGCGTGCGCCGCGGCGCGCGCGGCAAGGTTCGATGCAATGGAGTCGTCCCACAGACCCAGCCGCGTAAAGATATGTGAGGGCATGTGCAGGGCGTGCGGCGCGGAAGGGGCAATTTTCGAATAGGCGCGTGCCTCGGCCAAGCCGCGCGACGCTAATTCCGTGCTGTCGTACGCATGAATCAGGTAGTGCGCGGCGCCCGGGTGATCGGGTTGATCGCGATAAATGGGCTCCAGAATAACGGCCGCACGCTTCTGATTGGCATGAGTACGATCCTCAGGCGGCGCAGTCGCGATCAACGCCAAGGCGTAAAACACCTGCGCTTCGGTATCGGTGCGGTTGCTCTTCGCGACTCCCGCCATGGCGTGCGCGTAGTACTTGGCGCGGGCCTGAGGCGGTACGTGGTCGGCATCCTTGTAATAGAGTGCTGCGGCCGCGATGTACTGCTTTTCCCGCGGCGTTGCGCGCTCCGAACGGCTTGCCAGTTCGATTTCGTTTTGGCCCTGGCGCAATTCGTCGGGGCTCGGCGGACTCCAGAGCTGGTGATAATGGGACATGGCAATGCCCCAGTGCGCCATGGCGCAGCCAGGATCGGCGGCAGCAACCTGGCGGAATGACTGTTCCGCGGCACTGTAGGCAAAGGAGTGCAGCAGCGCGACCGAGCGCTGAAATTCATTGCGCACGCCGGCTGCGCACGACGTCGGGAAGATGACTGTGCCGAGCTTTTCCGGCGGCGGATGCGAATGCATTTCCTGCGCAGCAGCTGTGGACAGATACGCGGTGGCGCACGCCGCGAGCACGACTATTAATTGCTTCACGTTGGATCCATCATTGGGCAGCAAAGCTTCGGTCATTTCGAAAGCCTCTCGCCATGAGCCACCCCGCCAGTGCTAACTGAATCAGTCCCAGCGGCGCGAGCATCGGAAACACCACATCGTGGCCGAATAGCGGCATCGCGACGCTACAAACCTGCAGGACAGCGGCGACGAGCCCGACGCCGGCTATCACATGCGGAACAAATAAGCCGCGGAGAGAGACCATGGACATCACGGCTGCATTCTCGATTACTGCCACCGCGAGCAATAC
>JAYTXS010000060.1:0-3182 GCA_043742845.1 Gammaproteobacteria bacterium | reverse complement strand
AAGGATCTCGGCATCGACATCAATCGATTCAAGACGGCGTTCGATCAAGATTTCTACGCGCGCTGGAATTTGAGCCAGAGTGTGTTCTTCAAGAAAGGGGTGTTCGGCGTGGATCGCCTGGTGCGCCGGCCTTTCGGTACCTGGGCGGAGCAGGACGAGCATCCGCATGACGGCCCCGCGCTGCATGCCTACCTCGATCAATTCCCTTTGGGACAAAGGGCGCGCTCGCAGTTGTTCGAAATGATCTGGTCGGATCGCGACGTGTTGCCCGGCAAGACCGTGCAGCAACGCCTCGCTGTTCTCGAGCACTTGAGCTATCGCGATTTTCTCAAGCAGTACTGGGACGCCGACGATGAAGTCCTGAAATTCCTGCAGACGCGCACGCACGAACTATGGGCGGTGGGCATCGACGCCGTGCCCGCCAGCGAGACTCTGACTTTGCCCGGCCTCAAAGCGCAACGCAAAGCCCTCGAGCAAGAGCCGGAAGAACCCTACGTTTATCACTTCCCCGACGGCAATGCCTCCATCGCGCGCATGCTGGTGCGCCGACTCATTCCAGGAATCGCGCCCGGCAACACTATGGAGGACATCGTGCTGGCGCCGTTCGACTACGCGCAAATCGATCGACCGGAACAGGCCGTGCGGATTCGCCTCAATTCCACGGCGGTGGACGTGCGCAATGTCCCAGAGGGCGTCGAAGTCGCCTACGTGAACAACGGCAAGGCTGCTCGGGTCGCAGCGCGGCACTGCGTGCTCGCCTGCTATCACGCCATGATTCCCTACATCACACCCGAGACAAGCGCGGAGCAGCGCAAGGCGCTGCACGACAATGTGCGCGCGCCGCTGGTGTACGTGAACGTGGCCGTGCGTAATTGGCAGCCCTGGCACAAGCTCGGTGTGGGCTACATCGACAATCCCGGCGGTACATTTTCCGCCTCCCTGGATTTCCCGGTGAGTCTCGACGGCTATCACTTCACCGCCGACCCCTCCAAGCCGGCCTGCCTGCATTTGATGCACACGCCGGCCGCGCCGAACCAGGGAATGAACATGCGTGAACAATATCGCGCGGGCCGCACGCGCCTGTACACCACCAGCTTCGCCGACTTCGAACGCGAGATCCGCGACGAGCTCGGACGCATGCTGGCCGCCACAGATTTCGATTTCGACAAAGACGTCGCCGCCATTACGGTCAATCGCTGGCCGCACGGCTATGCTTACACGCCAACGCCGCTGTACGACGATCCCGTGCGGCAGGCGCACACGGCTGAAGAAGCGCGCCGGCGGCTAGGCCGCATCGCGATCGCCAACTCCGATTCCGGCTGGGACGCCTATACCCACGTCGCCATCGATCAGGCGCACCGCGCGGTGCAGGAACTCACCGCGTAGCGAAATTCTCGGCGTGCGCTGCAGCCGTGGGCATGCGCCCGAATTTTCCGCGCTGAAAATCATCGACGGCGGTTTCGATCTCCTGCCGCGAATTCATCACGAAAGGCCCGTAGCCAACGATGGGTTCGGCAATGGGCACACCGCTCAGCAGCAACAGCGTGCTGTCGGCGGCGGCATCGATGTGCACTTCATCGCCGGCGACATTCAGCACCACGAGATCGGCCGCCCCCGCCTGCCGCGAGCCGTTCACGGTAATTGAGCCGCGCAATACTGCGATGGCCGCGATGTGGCCCTCCGGCAGGACTACGGGCGCTGCGTGCCCGGCGCGCAAGCGCATATCCCACACGTTGAGCGGACTGAAGGTAGCGGCGGGACCGTCGTGACCGGCGAAGCTGCCCGCGACCACACGCACGCTGCCCGCGCCGTTCGCCAGATCAACTGTCGGAATACTCGCCGCGAGAATGGTCTGATAGCGCGGCGCGGACATCTTGTGCTTGGCCGGTAAGTTGACCCACAGCTGAACCATCTCCAAGGTGCCGCCGCTGCGAGTGAACGCGGGTGAATGAAATTCCTCGTGCAAGATCCCGGACGCCGCCGTCATCCACTGCACATCCCCCGGACCGATCAGCCCCGAGTTGCCGACGGAATCACGATGGGCCACCTCGCCCTGATACGGGATGGTGACGGTCTCGAAACCGCGGTGGGGGTGTTCGCCAACCCCACGCGGCTGCGCCGCCGGCGCAAAGTGCGCCGGACCGCCGTAATCGAGCAGCAGAAAAGGGCTCAATTGCTGGCCCAAACCGTCATAGGAAAACAGGCTCCGTACGGGAAACCCATCCCCCACCCAGTGCCCTTTTGGGCTGGGGTAGACCCCCGAAACTGCTTTTTTCACTGTCGGCCCCTCAAGTTTTAGCGCTTAACCATACGAGCGCTTAACCATACGAACATATATGGGTGCCGGAACGACCTTTTCCAAGGCGTGCGATTATAGTAGCCGCGTGAAAAGCTATCAAAAATTGGCGGATTTGCAGGCACATGTCGGCGCGGTCTTGGGTACCAGCGAGTGGATCCTCGTCGATCAGGCACGCATCGATCAATTTGCGTCAGTCACGGGCGATAACCAATGGATTCATGTCGATCCGAGGCGCGCAGCCGCCGGACCGTTCGCCACGACGGTGGCCCACGGACATCTCACCTTGAGCCTGCTCCCAGTCATGGTCATGACGGCATTCAAAGTCGGCGACGTGCGCATGACGGTGAACTACGGCCTCAATCGCGTACGTTTTCCCGCGCCGGTGCCGGTGGGAAGCCGGCTGCGCGGTCATTTCAAGCTCCTCACTTTCGAGCCCATTCCCGGCGGCGCACAGGTGGTCGTGGAAGTAACTACCGAGCGCGAGGGTCACTCGAAACCCGTCTGTGTGGCCGAATCGGTGGCGCGACACCACGTTTAGCAGCGAGCGGGACGCGCCGACTATTGATAAGCCGCATAAATCAATTGATAAGCGACATGAATCTGCGCATACGGCGCTTTGGCGTATAGTCCTCGAGGTATTTATGAGCAACCAATCTCCCCGAAAAGTCATTCCCATCAAGCTCGAGCCGCCGTCGTCCCTGACCGCAGCGGACCGCTCGACGGTGCTGGATGTTTGTGCGCGCCTGAAAGCGTTGCCCGGCGCGCTGCTGCCGGTGCTGCACGCGGTGCAAGAGTCCTTGCGCTTCGTGCCGAAGGATTCCATATCAATCATTGCGAGCGAGTTGAACCTGTCGATCGCGGAAGTGCATGGGGTGGTGAGTTT
>JAYTXS010000059.1:0-4360 GCA_043742845.1 Gammaproteobacteria bacterium | reverse complement strand
ATGTCGTGTCAGACGCGTTTAGTTTGCAAACTTTAAATCGACGGCGGGAAGCAGGCGGCCTTGTGCACTGCCGAAACCGATGCGGACGGCGCCCGTTTTCTCGCACCAAGCGCGCAAAACAACCAGATCCCCGTCTTCCAGAAAGGTCCGGTATTCATTCATGCTGATTTGGATGGGCTGGCTTCCTCCCATGCTGAGTTCCAACAAGGATCCGGCTTCTGCGGGCGTGGGTCCGGATTGGGTTCCAGTTCCAAGCAGATCGCCCGCGCGCAAATTGCAGCCATTAACGGTGTGGTGGGTGACGAGTTGTCCAATGGTCCAGAATGCGTGTCGAAAGCTGGTCGATGAAAGGCGCTGCGGCGGCTCGTTGCGTTCGCGCATGGCTGTACTTTGAATCAGTGCTTCAAGACGGACGTCGAAGGCGCCGGCATCCCTGTTCATCGGGGAGTCTAGATATGCCAGCGGCGCGGCGGCGGTTGCCGGTCGTGCATAGGGAACGCGAAAGGGTGCCAGGGCCTCCAGAGTGACGATCCAAGGCGAAATCGTCGTTGCAAAATTCTTCGCCAAGAACGGGCCCAGGGGCTGGTATTCCCAGGCTTGCAGATCCCGGGCCGACCAGTCATTGAGCAGGCACAGTCCAAATATATGGGCCTCGGCGTGTGCGATGGGGATCGGCACCCCTTGAGAGTTGCCGTTGCCGATGAACACTCCAAGCTCGAGTTCGTAGTCCATACGCCGACTGGGGCCGAACACTGGTTGACCAGCGCCCGCCGGTAAGCGCTGCCCATTTGGCCTGCTGAAACACTGCTCCGACACTCCAATCGATGAACTGCGGCCGTGATACCCGATCGGCACCCATTCGTAATTCGCCAGCAATGGGTGGTCCGGCCGCATCATGCGGCCCACCGCCGTGGCGTGATAAATCGAGGCGTAGAAATCCGTGAAGTCGCCGATTTGAGCCGGCAGCGAGTATTGCGCTTCGTGCTGCGCAACCAGGCAGCTCTGAAGGACGGATTGCCGAAGCGATCCGACCATAAGGCTCTCGAACAAAGCGTTGCGTAGGGCGGTGTGCACCGCCGGCCCCAGTTGCATCAGCGTGTTGAGTGAGGGCAAGGCGCCCCCACGAACGCCCAGCGCGGCTTCGCCTTCGAACAGTGCCGATTCATCCAACGCGGCCAGATCGATGATCTGGTCACCGATCGCAACACCGCCGCGAAATTCCTGCGTCGAGCCGTGTCTGCGAAATACCGCGAAGGGCAGGTTCTGAATGGGAAAATCGCAGCCGTCTTGATTGGCCGATTCCAGCCAGCTGCGTGCCAGCGGATCGTGCGTCTTGTTCAGAGCGCGCGGATCGGTCATGGCCGATCCGGGTCGAAGCGTTTCTTGAGCCCAAGCCAGCAGGACATGTAGTCCTCCTGCAGCGGCGGCACTCCCGCCAATGCGCTGCGCGTGGGTTTGATCACCAGCCTGGTTTCGAACATGAAGGCCATGGTGCCGGCGATATGCACCGGTACGGAAGTGTCTGCGGCAAGGGCTGCATCGACCGTGCTCGCGTCGGGCCCATGACCGCTCATGCAATTGTGCAAGGAAGCGCCGCCCGGCACGAAGCCCGCGCTTTTGGCGTCGTAGACGCCGCAGATCAGACCCATGAACTCATTCGCTACATTGCGATGAAACCATGGCGGCCGAAACGTGTTCTGCATGGCAAGCCAGCGCGGAGGGAAGATCGCGAAGTCGACGTTGCCGGTGCCAGGTGTCTCGCTCGGCGAGTGCAGCACTAGAAAAATCGAGGGATCGGGGTGATCGAATGAAATCGAGCCCATGGCGTTGAAGCGGCGCAGATCATACTTGTAAGGCGCGTGGTTGCCGTGCCACGCGACCACATCCAGGGGCGAATGGTCCATGCGGGCGACCCAAAGCCGATTGAGAAACTTGCCGATCAGCTCGCAATCGACATCCAGATCTTCGTAGCGTGCCTGCGGTGTTTGGAAATCCCGCGAGTTTGCCAGGCCATTGGAGCCAATGGGTCCGAGGTCCGGCAACTTGAACGGCGCTCCGAAGTTCTCGCAAATATAGCCGCGCGCGCCTTGCGCAGAAAGATCGACACGGAAGCGCAGTCCGCGGGGGATCACGGCAATTTCCTGCGGCTCGACTTGTAGGCGTCCGAGTTCCGTATCGAGTGTCAGCGCGCCCTGCTGCGGCACGATGAGCATCTCGCCGTCGGCGCTGTAAAAAAATCGATGCCGCATCGGACGGTTGGCGGCGTAGAGATAAATCGCGCATCCGGTCTGCATTTCGGGTGACCCGCTGCCGGCTACCGGCACGAGACCATCGACGAAATCGGTAGCCGCGTCGGGGAGAGGCAAGGGATCCCATCGCAGCTGGTCGGGCGACAACGGCGCATCGTTCGCGGGTTCATCGAGGCGAGCGTGCGCATAGCGCTGAAACGCCCGGTGCGTCACCGCGGGACGTATACGGTACAGCCAGGAGCGGCGATTACCCTGCCTCGGGGCCGTAAATGCGGTGCCTGAAAATTGCTCGGCGTACAAACCGTACGGGCAGCGCTGCGGCGAGTTGCGGCCCGACGGCAGAGCCCCCGGCAGGGCTTCCGTGGCAAATTCGTTGCCAAAGCCGCTTTGGTATTCGGTGCTCACGGCCCGCAGTCTATAATATCGGTGTGGTCAAAGTCGCGAACTAGACAAGTATGGGCAAAGTCATTCAATCCGTGCGCGCGGCGCCGGTCACGAGCGATGTAAAAGATCGAATCGTGTCGTTCATGCGAGGTGCCTCCACTGAAATTACGCCGGCGGAGCAGGATCGCCTGCCGGAACTCGCCGCCATCCTTCCGCCGTCCACCCCCGTGTATGTGGCGCATACGCCGAACGCCAGTTTCGCGGAAGTGATCCGGGCGGCAATCGCGCTGCGTCGCGTGGGATTGCTGGCGACACCGCACATTGCCGTGCGACGTTGTCCGACGACCGCTGCCCTGCGAGGCGCACTTGCGGAATTGCACGACGGCGGGGTCGACCATATATTGCTCATCGCCGGGGACGCGGCGCGGCCCATCGGAGAATTTGCAAGCACGTTGGATGTTCTTCGCTCCGGCATTTTTCAAGACTCCGGCATCCGCCGAATCGGCGTCGCCGGACACCCCGGCGGTCACAATGCCGTGGCCCGCGATGCGCTCTGGGACGCACTTGAAGCCAAGCAGGCGCTCGCCGCTAGCGCGGCGTTGAGCATGCACATCGTCACCCAGTTTGGCGTCGATGGCGCTGCGTTTCAGGTATGGCAACGCGAACTCAGGCAGCGTGGCATTCATTTGCCGGTGCGTGTGGGGATTGCCGGTCCCGCGTCCATTTCCCGATTGGTGCATTTTGCGATCCAGTGCGGCATTGCTGCATCGGCCCGCGCACTGATGCGCGATCTCAACGCCGCCGGCCGTTCTTCGGCATTGGCCGTCACCCCGGATCAACATTTGCTGGCGCTTGCCGGTGCGCCGCTGCCGGCGCACACGCTCGGCCCGCATTTCTTTGCGTTTGGCGGTGTCTTGCAGACTGCGCGGTGGATACGGAAGATAGCCGCCGGAGCCTTCACCATCGATGTGGATTCCAAGAAGTTAAGGCTGGAGGAATGATCCGGTGAAATCCCGCCGATTAGGCAAAATCATTCGCGAATCGCTGATTGCCTGGATTAAGGACGATGCGTCAAGCATGGGGGCCGCTATTGCGTTTTATACCTTGTTTGCCATCGCGCCCATTCTGCTGTTCGTCATTTGGATTGCCGGCAGATTCATCGCCCCGAATGCCGTGCAGGCCCACGTTCTTACCCAAGTCCAGATAGCGCTCGGCGATACGGGCGAGGCGGCGGTGCGCACCATACTGGTCAGCACGAAAAGCGCTGTCGACCAGGGATATTCCAGGGCGCTGAGCGCCGTGGCTCTGCTGTTCGGCGCCACCAGCGTATTCGCGGCGCTGCAGAATTCCTTGGATCGCATCTGGAAAACACCGCGAACGAAAGGTCAACGCGGGGTTTGGCACGTGGTGCGCAACCGGCTGCTGTCGTTCGGACTGGTGCTGTGCGTTGGTTTCCTACTCCTCGTCTCATTGCTGATCAGCGCCAGCTTGGAGGCGCTGAGCAGCTGGCTGGGTACGGTCATGGCTGATTGGAATACGCTCGTATTCACATTGGACGTCATCTTCGGCTTCGTCATCACGACCTTCTTGTTCGCGCTGATTTACAGATATGTGCCGCGTGAGCGGGTCATCTGGGGCGACGTCTGGGTGGGCGCTGTGGTTACGGCAACCCTGTTCACGGTCGGCAAATTCGTCATCCTGGTGTATTTTGGGCGGGTGGCTGTTTC
>JAYTXS010000058.1:0-2468 GCA_043742845.1 Gammaproteobacteria bacterium | reverse complement strand
AGGGGCTTGTTCGTCAACAGGTGGTAGCGCGCCTTGGCGAGGCCGCAGAGCAATGGCCAAATGATCACCGCATGATCACCCGCCGCCACGCCCAACCGCGTGTGTCCGTCGAGAATGCGTGCATTTTCCGCGGCAATCGACACATCAGCCAGCAACGCGATGGCCAAACCCGCGCCCACGGCGCTGCCGCGGATGGCCGAGACTACCGGCTTGGAGCAGTTGATCAGGTTGTAAACCAGGTCGCTCGCTTCCTTCCAGACACGGATCAGGGTCGCCTCGTCGTTGATCATACGATCGATCATGTCGAAGTCGCCGCCGGAGGAGAAATTCGCGCCCGAGCCTCGCACCAGCACCGCATGCACGGCGTCGTCGGAATCGATGCTGCGCCACACCTGCGCCAAATCTCGGTGCATGGATTCGGTGGCCGCGTTCACGTGGCGCTCGTTCGATATGACGAGTTCCAGTATTCCCGCCTCCGGAGCGAGGAATTGCAGGCTGGGAAAATCGCGGGCGTAACGCGCAGCGTCGATGGGAGTATTCATTTACGGACTTCCATGCTGATCGGGAACCGCGTAAATGCTGACCATCGTCAGCACATGGTACGAAGCCACTGTTTCCCCGTTTTGATTGCTGATCTCTGTGTCCCAGGACACTTCGCCCCAGCCCTTCTCCGCGCGCAGGCTCTTCGCCATGCAGGTCAGGCGCACCTTGATTTTGTCGCCCGGCTTCACCGGCTTGACGAAGCGCAGCGTATCGATACCGTAATTCCCGAGCACAGGGCCGTAATCAGGATCAACGAACAGGCCCGCCGCGGCCGAAATCAAGAAGTAGCCATGGGCAACGCGGCCGCCGAACAAGGGGTTACGGGCCGCCTCTTGCTCGCTCATGTGAGCGTAAAAATTGTCTCCCGAGAGCGAAGCGAAACCTTCGATGTCCTTTACCGTCACTTCCCGCTCATCGGACTTGCGCGTATCGCCCAGTTCCAACTCATTAAAGGGAATGCGGAACGGATGCCTGCCCGGGTCGCGCATGCGGCTGCCGCGTACCCAGCGGCCGCCGGTCGCCGTGAGGGTGTCGGGCGATCCTTGCACGGCGCTGCGTTGCATGTAATGGAGTACGCCGCGAATACCGCCCATCTCTTCGCCGCCCCCGGCCCGGCCCGGACCACCATGAATCAGCGGCGCAAGCGGCGAGCCGTGGCCGGTAGACTCTTTTGCGCAGATGCCGTTCACCACCAAAATACGGCCATGGTACGGCGCAAGGCCAAGGACGATTTGACGGGCAAGCCCGTCATCGGCAGAAAATACCGAGGCGGCCAAACTGCCCCCGCTGCGCTGCGCGAGCGCGATGGCATCCTGCGTGTCCCGATACGCCATCACCGTAGCGACGGGTCCAAAGGCCTCCACCTCATGGATGGCGCGCGCGGTGGCCGGGCTTCGCGACAGCAGCAGCAGCGGCAGCACGAATGCGCCGCGCTCGGCATCCGCACCGCACACCTCGAAATGATCCACGCTGCCGGTAACCAATTCGGCCTCGCCGCGCAGTTCGGCGACCCGGGCAAGCACATCGGCGCGTTGTTCCTGACTTACCAGGGGACCCATGCGCACGCCTTCCGCACGCGGATTGCCGACGACGATTTTTTGCAGCGCGGCTTGCAACGCGCACACTACATTGTCTGCCACCGCGGCCGGCACCAAGGCCTTGCGGATGGCGGTGCACTTCTGTCCCGCTTTGACTGTCATCTCTCGAACGACTTCTTTGATGAATAAATCGAACTCTTCAGTTCCTGGCACGGCGTCCGGCCCCAGGATGCTGGAGTTCAAGGAATCGGTTTCTGCAATGAAGGGCACGGCGTGGCGAATGATGGACGGATGCACGCGTAACGAGGCCGCCGTATGCGCCGACCCGGTAAAGGACACGGTGTCCTGGCAATTGAGATGATCGAATAAGTTACCCAGGCTCCCACAGACCAATTGCAGCGCGCCCTCGGGCAGAATTTTCGATTCGATGATGCGCCGTACGACGGCCTCCGTCAGATAAGCCGTGGCAGTCGCAGGCTTTACGATGGCTGGAACGCCGGCGAGCAAGGTGGGCGCAAGCTTTTCGAGCATTCCCCACACCGGAAAATTGAACGCATTGATGTGCACTGCAGCGCCTTCGCGCGAGACATACACATGCTGACCCACAAAGGTGCCGCCGCGCGACAGCCCTTCCACGTCGCCGTCTAGATAAACCCGCGCGTTGGGCAGCTCTCGCGACCCCTTGCTGGCAAAAACGAATACCGTACTTATGCCGCCGTCGATGTCGATGAGAGCATCGCCCTTCGTAGCCCCAGTGCGGTAAGAGAGTTCATAGAACTCCTCCTTGAGTTCCGACAGGCGCTTGGCGAGCGCCTTCAACAGACCGGCGCGCTCATGAAACGTCAGTGCGCGCAGAGCCGGACCGCCCACCTCGCGCGCATGCTGAAG
>JAYTXS010000057.1:0-4113 GCA_043742845.1 Gammaproteobacteria bacterium | reverse complement strand
GCAAGGGCGCTCGTCTTGGCTGCGGGTGGTGCGCGAGAAGAATCCCGTGGCGAGTCCGGCTAAAGGCACCGCATGAGATTCGAGGATGAACCAGTCCCGGGGTACCCATTGCCCATCCTGCCGGGCCACACCTCGCCCGGACGCTTCGAACGCGTGCTGCGCGCCGGTGGCTTTGCGGTCACCACCGAACTCGCGCCGCCCGATTCGGCCGACCCCGAAGAGGTGTTAAAGCGCGCGCGAGTGTTCGACGGCTACGTCGATGCCATCAATGCCACCGACGGCAGCGGAGCGAACTGCCACATGTCGAGCATCGCGGTGTGCGCGCTGCTGACCCGGGTAGGTTACGCACCCATCATGCAAATCTCCTGCCGCGACAAAAATCGCATCGCGATTCAAGGCGATATTCTCGGCGGCGCCGCGATGGGCGTGTGCAATATGCTGTGTCTGACCGGCGACGGCGTGCAGGCGGGGGACCATCCGCAGGCGAAACCGGTATTCGATTTGGACTGCGTGTCGCTGCTCGATATCGCGCGCACGCTGCGCGAAGATCATCATTTCCAAAGCGGACGCAAGATCACGTTCGCGCCGCGCGTGTTCCTAGGCGCGGCGGAAAACCCCTCCGGGCTGCCCTATGCCTGGCGGCCGCAACGCTTGGCGAAGAAAGTCGCCGCCGGCGCGCAGTTCATCCAGACCCAGTACTGTTATGACCTGCCGCTGCTGCGCACTTTCCTGGAGCAGGTAGAGGAACTTGGCCTCATCGGCAAGGTATTCATTCTCGCCGGAGTGGGCCCGCTGCGCTCGGCAAAGACGGCGGAGTGGATGCGCAAGAACGTGCCCGGCATGCATGTGCCGGATGCCATCATCGCGCGCCTAGCCGGTGCGCAAGACCAGGCCCGCGAAGGCCGCAACATCTGCATCGAGCTGATTCAAGCCATGCGCGAGATGCGCGGAATCAGCGGGGTGCACATCATGGCCTACCGCCAGGAAGAATCCGTGGCCGAAATCGTCGATCAATCCGGCGTGCTTCAGGGTCGCGCGCCCTGGTATCCCGAACGCGACGCCTTACAATTTTCTCACAGGACCGCATCATGACCGATACCGTAGTCAGTTCCGCCACCAAGGAAGTCGTCATCGGCTTCAACCGGCCCTTCGTCATCATCGGCGAGCGCATCAACCCGACGGGGCGCAAGATTCTGGCCGCCGAAATGGCCGCCGGCGACTTCACCCGGGTCGAAGCCGATGCGCGCGCTCAAGTGGCGGCCGGCGCGCAAATGCTGGATGTCAACGCAGGGATACCGCTGGCCGATGAACCGGCGATTCTGGCGCGCGCCATTCAGTTGGTGCAGTCGATCACCGATGTGCCGCTGTGCATCGATTCCTCCATCGTCGCTGCGCTCGAAGCCGGGCTCGCCGTCTACAAGGGCAAGGCGCTGGTCAATTCCGTGACCGGCGAGGATGAGCGACTGGAGGTGGTGCTGCCTTTAGTCAAGAAATACGGAGCTGCGGTCATCGCCATATCGAATGACGAGACCGGCATTTCCGAAGACCCGGATGTGCGCTATGCCGTCGCCAAAAAAATCGTCGAACGCGCCATGGACTATGGGATCCCCGCCTGCGACGTGGTGGTCGATCCCTTGGTAATGCCCATCGGTGCCATCAATCAAGCCGGGGTTCAGGTCATGCGCCTGGTGCATCGCCTGCGCACCGAACTGAAGGTCAATACCTCCTGCGGTGCGTCGAACATCAGCTTCGGCTTGCCGAATCGGGACGGCATCAACAGTGCGTTTCTGACCATGGCGATGGGCGCCGGCATGACCTCGGCCATCACCAATCCCCTGCACGTCGAAGTCATCAAGGCGTGCATGGGAGCGGACGTCATGCTCGGGCACGATCCGGATTGCGCGCGCTGGATCAAGCGCTTTCGCGATGCCGCGCCGCCCGCCACGGGCGCGCCGGGTGCGCCGACTGCGCCCGGTGAAGCTCCCCGCGGGCGCCGCGAGGGCGGTCACCGAAAACGCCCCGCCTAGGGCCGGCGATCGGCATGACTGCCCGCGATCCCCTCGTCGTATTCACGCCGTCCGGCAAGCGCGGCAATTTTGCCGTGGGCACGCCGGTGCTGCAGGCCGCGCGCAGCTTAGGCGTGGACATCGATTCGGTCTGCGGCGGGCGTGGATTGTGCGGACGTTGCCAGGTGCTGGTGGCGCAGGGTGAGTTCGCCAAGCACGGCATTACGTCCTCGAATGCCAGTCTGTCGCCGTTCAGCGAGCCGGAGAAGCGCTACTCGCGCCGAGTACCCTTGGCGGAAGGACGGCGCCTGTCGTGCTCCGCACGCATCGAGGCCGATGTAGTCATCGACGTACCGGCGAGCAGTCAGGTGCACCGTCAGGTGGTACGCAAAGAGGCGGATGCGCATGTCATCGAGCTTGATCCGGTGGTACGGCTGTACTACGTGCAGGTCAAAGAGCCGGATATGCACGATCCTTCGGGAGATTTGCGGCGGCTATTCGAGGCGCTGGAAGCGGAGTGGGATCTTAAGGATCTGACCTGCGATTTATCCGTGATTCAAACTCTGCAGCCCACCTTGCGCAAAGGGGCGTGGGCTGTGACGGTGGCGGTGCATGCGGCGAAGCAAATCATCGGCGTGTGGCCCGGTCTGCACGAGCTCGTCTATGGCCTGGCGATCGACGTCGGATCCACCACCATCGCGGCACACTTATGCGATTTGAGCAGCGGTGATGTGGTCGCCTCGGCCGGCGTCATGAATCCGCAAATCCGTTTTGGCGAAGACTTGATGAGCCGCGTGTCCTATTCGATGATGAATCCGGGCGGCGCCGCGCAAATGACCGCCGTGGTGCGCGAGGCGCTGTCGGGACTCGCTGAGGACGTCGCCCGTCAGGCCGGCATCTCGCACGAAGACATTTTCGAGGCTACGCTGGTTGGCAACCCGATCATGCACCATCTTTTGCTGGGGATAGATCCGGTGGAGCTCGGCGGCGCGCCGTTCGCACTCGCCGTCGATCACTCGCTCACCCTGCGCGCCAATGTCATCGACTTCAAGCTGAACCGAAACGCACGCATTTATGTCCTGCCCTGCATTGCTGGACATGTCGGCGCGGACGCCGCCGGCATGGTACTGGCTGAACGGCCGGATCTCTTGCCTGAGATGACCTTGTTGGTCGACGTGGGGACGAATGCAGAGATTGTGTTGGGCAATGACCGGCGGCTATTGGCCTGCTCCAGCCCGACGGGTCCCGCGTTCGAGGGCGCGCAAATCAGCTGCGGCCAGCGCGCCGCACCAGGGGCGATCGAGCGGGTGCGCATCGACCGCGAGACGCTGAACCCGCGCTTCAAAGTCATCGGATCGGATCTGTGGTCGGATGAGCCCGGCTTTGCTGAGGCGACCGCAGCGACCGGCGTGACCGGAGTGTGCGGCTCCGGCATCATCGAGGTGATCGCGGAGATGTACTTAGCCGGCATCATCAACCAGGATGGCGTACTCGATGGCCGATTGGCCGCGCGCTCGCCGCGCATTGTGGCGAACGGCCGCACCTTCGCTTATGTACTGCATCAGGGCGCTATCGATATGAAAATCACGCAGAACGATGTGCGTGCCATTCAGCTCGCCAAGGCAGCCCTGTATGCCGGCATCGCGTTGCTGGTGGAGCGCCTAGGCATCGATCACGTCGATCGCATCCGGCTTGCGGGCGCGTTCGGCAGCCATATCGACGTCAAGTACGCCATGATTCTTGGCATGATTCCCGACTGTGATCTGTCGCAGGTCCGCTCCGCGGGCAACGCCGCCGGCACCGGTGCACGCATCGCGCTTCTAGATGCGTCGTCCCGCCCGACCATCGAAGGCTTAGTCAGGCACATCGAGAAGGTTGAGACAGCCCTCGAACCGCGCTTTCAGCATCATTTCGTCGAAGCCATGGCGATTCCCCACAAGACCGCCCACTATACGAACTTGCGCAAAGTGGTGGAATTGCCGGAGCCGAAGGAATCGAGCAGCCAAACTGAGACCCGCGGCCGGCGGCCGCGCCGCATCCCTTAAATCAATTGGTTCCAGTGCATCTGCGGGTTTTCCCCTAAGATTTGGGGGTCCAAATAGGGGTT
>JAYTXS010000056.1:0-4091 GCA_043742845.1 Gammaproteobacteria bacterium | reverse complement strand
CTTGACCGTGGAACCCGGCGGGTACGCGCCGCGCAGCGCGCGATTCAGCAGCGGGATGTCGATATTGTTGGATAGTGCTGCGTACTGCGCGACCGACAGCCCGCGCACGAAATTATTTGGATCGAACCCGGGTGTGCTGACGAGCACGATGACATCGCCAGTTTTCGGGTCGATGGCCACCACCGAGCCGCGCTTGCCCGCGAGCGCCGTCTCCGCCACTTTCTGCACGCGCACGTCCAATCCCAGAATCAGATCCACACCGGCCACCGGCGGGTGCACGACAAGCTGCGGCGTGTACTCACCCTTTTTCTCGATGGGCCGGCCCGCCGCGTTCACCAGAATCTCACGCGAGCCGCGCTTGCCGTGCAGTTGCTGCTCGTAAGCGGCCTCGACTCCCAGCTTGCCGATCAGAGTCGTGCCCGCGTACTCGTCGGTGTCGATCGCCTTCATATCGGTTTCGTTGATGGCGCTGACATAGCCTAAGGCATGCACAGCCGTCTCGCCCAGCGGATAGTGCCGCGCCAGGCGCGTGCGAATGTCCACTCCCGAGAATTGATAACGGTGCACGGCGAACAGCGCCATTTCCTCGTCGTTGAGCGCCAGCTTGATTGGCACGCTCTCGTAGACTTTGTGCAGCAGGACGGTGCGCCGGATGTTGGCGACCTCTTCTCGACGCAAAAGGCCGATGTCAGCCAGTTGATTGAGCACGGCAGTCACGGCCTTGATGTCGCCCACTTGCTCGCGCACCAGTTCGATTTGAAAGGCCGGCAAATTATCGGCGAGCACCACGCCATGCCGATCCAGGATCAGCCCGCGGCTGGGGGGAATGGGCTCGGTGCGCACGCTGTTGCCCAGCGACTGGCTGGCGTAGTAGTCGTGCCGCAGCACCTGCAGGTAGAACAGGCGGGCGGCCACCGTGAACAGCAGCACCGCCGCGATGACGCCGGCGACGACGCAGCGAATCGCAAACAGCCGATTCTCTGCGAAATAGTTTTTTATCCTCGACTGGCGGCCTCTTACCATGGCGTCAATTGTAAGCCATGTGCTGAGTTTGGAAGCGCAGCGTGACCCGGTCATTCGCCGGAACGGCGAAGCGCAATATCGGCCGCCCATTCTTGAGGGCGACGGGGTGATCGGCGTGTGCCACCCGGCCGCCCTCCGGCAGACGCAGGCGTAGCTCGAATTGCACGGCGGCGGCGCGTGCGTTAGTCACTTCGACGCGTGTCACGTCGTTGATCGTGCGCACTGCCAGCCGAACCTGCGGGCTTTCGCCCATGTCGATTTCCACTTCCTCATCGATGGCTAGGTCGCGCATGTTGGACTCATGCTGCAACAGCTTTGCGCCCTGTCTCTCGGCAAACACTGCGACCCGACCGGATGGCAGCGGCAACCCCAGGTGATTCGCGACGTCATTGCGCGTCCGCAACAGCAGGGCCGCCGGCACCGAATCAGCGCTATTCTGGGTCTCGATGTCCGCCCCATAGACAAAGCTGACAGGCACGCCTAACCGATCCATCAATCGTACCTGCTTCGATTGGCGGCTGGCCACGGTGGTGCGGTCCGGCACGCGATACAGCTTCAGATCCCCCAGCTGTTCTTGTTCCACCCTGTGCGCTCCGGTGGACTGAGCCTGCGCGAGGATCTGCGGCGCAGCCAGTGCCATTTTGTACATCCGGTCGGTGGCGATTCCCCGAGTCGCCGCCATCAAGAGCAGGGGCGGCGGCTGATCGCTGGTCGAACCGCTCGGCCAGCACTGCGCCAGGATAGGCCCGCCCAGGTCGAGCGGTTGCACCTCGCCGCTCTCGCGGTTGACTCGTCCGGCCACGACCTGCGTGTGCGCATCGGGAAAGCCCACTCCGTTGCCGTTCGCCAGCGTGACCCAGGCGCCTAAGTCCATGGTCCTGCCGTCGGCCGACAGGGTCGCAACATAGTCGGCAGCCCAATCGAATCCACGTGCCAGGTAGGACAAAGTCACCGTCCTCGTCACCGCGGCGGGGCTTCGGATCTGCACCGACAGAGTCGGGATCGCCGCAAGGCCGGCAGTGCTGCCTTGCGTCGCCGCGCTAAAGAGGAAGGTCTCCGCCAGTCCCGAGCAACGCAGTGCCTCGATGCCTTGCGCGGTTTGGAACAACACGCCGCCTTGCGCATCCGACAGGACGGTGCCCGCGACCCGCTGCGCTTTACCGGTTTTCTGGTCGGTGCGCAGCAACGTCAGCGGTTTGCCGACCGCGGCTGCCATGAGAGCGGACGGGCTCAGCAGTTTTGCATCGCGATTTTTCTCGATGACCCCTTCCGGCAGCCCCGTCACGATGGCGCTCGCCGCGTCGATTCCATCGGCCACCCCCTCGAAGCGCAGCCGGCTCAAGCCCGCCGGTAGGCGCACGCTGCGCGTCTCGGTAATGAGCGCAAAACCCCCCAGTGCGTCGAGATCGACCGATCCCGCCTCGCGCTCGGGCGCACGATATACCGTCACCGCGAGTGCGGATGGTTTATCCGCCAAGGTGTCGGCAGCAATAGCGGGAGCGGCTGCCAGTCCCAAAGTCATCGCGAGCATGACCCGCATCGCGAACCCGCAGCGCATGATCGCCGCGCCCATCCGCTTAGAAACGCGTGTCGAAGCTGGCCGTGAGACTGGTCTTGCCATTGGCGGGCACGGTTACCGTCCACTGCGCAGTCTCGGCACTGAGGCGTGTGCTCTTCTCGCTCTCGGCATTGATGCGTGAATCGCCCCATAGCCCCTCTTGCAGCAGCTTGACCGTGACAGGCCGGGGCAGAGCGTTGCTCAGTTCGTAGCGCATGTCGGATTGCCAATCCAGGCTGCTGAGGCGCGTGCGTTTCTCTACCACGGCTCGCACCTTCACATCGAAGGCGTCGCCGGTCGCGAGCGATAATGTCGATCCCATCGGGGTGTGATCGATGCGGCTCTCGCCGATGAATTGTGGATCGCCGCGTTGGTCGCGCATATAGAAGCGCAATATTCCCGCCGGCAGCTGGTCGCCCAAGCCTAAGTGGGCGCTGGTCGAGAAGCTGTAGATGCTCTTTGCACTCTGCGGCGTCTCCGAGGTTCCGAGCCACGGGTTGCGATACTCGTATCCATGCTCGGCGGGCACCCCGTGCACATCGAGGAAGCTCACCTGCTTGGTTTGCAAGTTGGCGATGGTGGTGCGCTCCGCGAGAGGATACAGATAGTAATCGCCGAGGCGCTCTCGGTTGCCGCTCTCGGTGCCGGCCCGTTGCAAGGTGCTGCGCGGCTGCCCGCGGTAAACATTGACCGGCCTGCTGCCTGCGCCGGCCAGTGCCGGCGAGCCTGCCACCAGCAGCGTCTGTGCATTGTCATAGGTCACGCCGCTCGAGTTGCTGAGCGTCACCCAGCCTTGCACATCGATCTTGCCGTCGCCCTCATTGTAGAGCGCCACATAATCCGCGCTCCAGCCAAGGCCCGGTGTCAAGTAACTCAACGTGGCTGGTCGCGATCCGGCGTGGCCGCCGATGACCGTGACCGACAGAGTGGGGCGCGCGCGCAAGTTGTCCGGCACCTTGTCGAAAATGACGCGCACCGGCAATCCGTCGTCGCGCAGCACCTCGATGCGCTGCCCGATTTTCAGCACCACGCCGCCGTTGGTGGCGAGCACCTGCGCTTGTTCGCGAGTTTCGGCGCCGGTGGCGGGATTCACTCGCACGATGGTCACTTCCTGGCCTACCGCTTTTTCCATGAGCTTGGCGGGAGTGAGCAGATCGAAGTCGAAGTTCTGCTCGACGATGCTGATGTCGGCGGCCGCGAGCGACACAGTTTCGGGACGGATTTGCGCGGACACGTCTTGGAACTCGAGGCGTTGTCGGCCGCCCTTCAACTCGACCTCGCGCCGGTCCTGGACCAGCGCGAGGTCATCGGCGTAGATGGTGACCGACAAGCTGCGTTCGGCGGCAATCGCTGCGGGACCGGACTGTAGGCAAATTGAGCAGCCGACGAAGAGGAGCCGGACGAAGGGGAGGCGTGTATGCATAACTCAACTCCCCACGGCGTTTCAGCGCATCGAGACCACGCGCTGATTGGCGCTCGCTTCCATCCAAGACTTGATGCGCTTGGCATC
>JAYTXS010000055.1:0-19371 GCA_043742845.1 Gammaproteobacteria bacterium | reverse complement strand
CGGCGCGCGGTGCGGCTGGGGGCGGGCAGTAGCGACAGCGTTACCATACTTTCCGGCCTTACCGCCGGCGAGCGCGTGGCAGTGGGCGATTTCACACAGCTCAAGGACGGCGTACAGATTCGGGTCGAACAATAACCGCCGCCTCGGGCGGCAGCGGGAGGTTTTAGATCATGAGCGAAGCCATCGTATCCCTGCGCAATGTCGACAAGCGCTACATTCGCGGTAAACAAAGCGTGGAAGTATTGCAGGAGCTGAGTCTCGACATCGCCAAGGGCGAATTCGTCGCACTGATGGGACCTAGCGGTTCCGGCAAGACCACCCTTTTGAATCTGATAGGCGGCCTGGATACAGCGACGTCCGGTGAAATCACGGTCGCCGGCGAGCGCCTCGATAAGCTCGGGTCAGGCGCATTGGCGCGCTGGCGCGCGCGCCACGTCGGCTTCGTGTTTCAGTTCTATAACTTGATGCCCATGTTGACCGCCCAGCGCAATGTGGAATTACCCCTGTTGCTGACCAGCCTGTCCGGCTCGCAGCGCAAGACCAATGCCTTGGCCGCACTGACTCTCGTCGGCATTGCCGATCGCGCCAAGCACAAGCCGAATGAGTTATCCGGCGGTCAGGCGCAACGCGTGGCCATCGCGCGCGCCCTGGTGGCCGATCCCACCCTGCTGGTATGCGACGAACCCACGGGCGATCTAGACCGCAAGTCCGCCGACGAAGTGCTGCATCTGCTGCAGATTCTGAATCGCGAGCATGGTAAGACCGTCGTCATGGTCACTCACGATCCCAAAGCCGCCGAGTTTGCCAGCCGCCAACTGCACATGGATAAGGGCGCATTGCTGGAAGCGGGAACGCTGGCGGCATGAGCTAAGGAACACCGATGAAGTACTTACCGCTCATCTGGGCAACGCTTTGGCGCAAGAAGACACGCACGATTTTCACGCTGCTGTCCATGATCGTGGCCTTTCTGCTGTTCGGCATATTAGAGACGGTCGATTACGCCTTCGCGCACCCAAGCGGCGGCACCACCGGCGCGGACAAGTTGATCACGACGAACAAGTATTCGATCACCCTGTCGTTGCCATTCTCTGACACACAAGAGATCCGCTCGGTGCCGGGCGTGGCCGAAGTGACCTGGATCAGTTGGTTCGGCGGCTACTACCAGGAGTCGAAGAATTTCATCTTCGCTCTGCCTGTGGACACCGACACTTACTTCAATCTGCACAAGGACGAGTTCATCGTCAGTACCGAGCATATGCAGGCCTACCGGAACACGCGAACCGGAGCACTGGTCAATTCGGCACTCATGAAGAAATTCGGCTGGAAAGTCGGCGACAAGGTACCGCTGCATTCGACCATTTGGACGCAGAAAAAGGACGGCTCGCTCGACTGGACCTTCGACATCGTCGGCATTTTTGACGCCAAGGATCCGACCCAGGCCAGTCAACAGGCGCAGACCTTGCTGTTTCACTACGAACTGTTCGATGAGGGCCGCAGCTTCGGCAAGGGCCAGGTCGGCTGGTTCGAGGAGCGCATTGACGATACCTCGCAGTCCACTGCGATCTCGGCCAAGATAGACGCCTTGTTCGCGAATTCTTCGAACGAGACCAAGACTCAGCCGGCCAAGGAGTTTGCCTTGGCCTTTATCAAGCAACTCGGCGACATCGGCTTCGTGCTGCGCGCAATCTTAGGGGCAGTGTTTTTCACCCTACTGTTCCTGACCGGCAACACGATGATGCAGTCGGTGCGTGAACGCACGCCGGAACTCGCCGTGCTCAAGACCATCGGCTTCGGCGACGGCAAGGTACTCGGGCTGGTGATTGGCGAGTCGCTGCTGCTGTGCCTGATAGCCGCCGTCATTGGCTTGGGATTGAGCTATGCAGCACTGCCCATCATCAGGCTGGGACTGCAGGGCGTAGAGCTTTCGCCCACGGCGCTCATCCCGGGCTTGGGCGCCGCCGTTGTGCTGGCGCTGCTCGTCGGCACGCCGCCGGCGCTGCGTGCCATGCGGTTGAATATCGTCGACGCATTGGCGGACAAGCGCTAGGAGCCATTCATGTTCAAACAATTATTCGCCGCCCTCTCCATGGGCCTGCAAACTCTGCCGCAACGGCTCGGCGCCTCCAGCGTCATTGTCATAGGCATCGCAGGCGTAGTTGCGGTACTGGTGTCGGTGCTGGCCATGGGCGCCGGGTTCAGGCATACGCTGGCGGACAGCGGCCGGGCCGATCGCGCCATCATTCTGCGCGGCGGATCGGATGCCGAGTTGAATAGCAATTTGACACGCGCCGACATCGACACCATCGGCAACGCGCCCGGCGTCGCCAAGGATGCGAGCGGCAAGGCGCTGCTATCTAACGAGTTGGTAACGGTGGTCAACGTGCCGAAAGCCGACACCGGCACCGATGCCAACGTCACCCTGCGCGGTGTGGGCATGAAGCTCACCGAAGTGCGCCCGGAACTCAAGATCGTGGCCGGCCGCATGTTTCATCCCGCGGTGCGCGAACTGATTGCGGGCGCCGGCGCGGTAAAGCAATTCCGCGGACTCACCGTCGGCAGCGTACTGCATCTGCGCAACGCCGATTGGACCGTTACCGGCACGTTCACCACCAACGGCGACGTGCATGAATCCGAGCTGCTGGCCGACGTCGATACGGTGGGCTCATCGGTCGAACGCAACGGCTACAGCTCCGCGATCGCGCTGTTGACCAGCCCGGCGGATTTCACCCGCTTCAAGGATGCGCTCACCACCGATCCGCAGTTGAAAGTCGATGTGCAGCGCGAGCCCGAATACTACGCGGCGCAATCCAAATCGCTCACCAAAGCCATCAACGTCGTCGGCAACACGGTCGCCATCATCATGGCCATCGGCGCCATGTTCGGCGCCCTCAACAGCATGTACTCGGCGGTCGCCACGCGCGGCCTGGAAATCGCTACATTGCGGGCCATTGGCTTCGGCGCGCTGCCGGTGCTGCTGTCCGTGATGATCGAAGCGCTGCTGCTGTCGCTGCTCGGCGGTATCATCGGCGCATCGCTGGCCTGGCTGCTATTCAACGGGCACAGCGTCAGCACCTTGGGAGGCGCCTTCGCTCAAGTCGTGTTCCAGCTGACGGTGACACGCACCTTGATCATCACCGGCATCATTTGGGCCTGCCTCATCGGGCTGCTCGGAGGCTTCTTTCCCGCGTTGCGCGCGGCGCGGCTGCCGGTGGCCGAGGCGTTGCGCGCGTCTTGAGGCGGCCGCCGAGAGGTGGACCCTGTACCCGTAGGCTGCCTCGGACGTTTCCCGCAAATCTTGACTCTTTAGAAGACCTAAAGCGCAGAATTGCGCGCCTGGCCAACGCAGCGAAGAAAACTCCGCACGCATTCATGGTGGAGGCGTTGAGCCGAGAGGCTGACCGCTCAGAATTGCGCGAGCAGTTCGCCGCCGACTCCAATTTATCGGAGAAAGAGACGATGGCGAGCGGCAAGGCTTATTCACCTGCCGCTACCTTAGACTACTTGGAGTCACGCGTGACGGATGGTAAAGGCCGGCGTCCTCGGGCGCGCGCATGGCGCCCGTCGAAGTAACGAAGCGAGCGCTAGCGGATCTTGAGCGGCTGTTTGATTTCATAGCCGAATACGGTCCGCTTCTCGCGCGCGAACGGATGCTTAGCGTACACCGTGCTCTCGAATTGCTGGCCGATCATCGCCTTCTTGGCCGATCCGCTGAAAATGGCCGCCGCGAACTCGTGTTATCACGCGGCCGATTTGGTTCTGCCGCGAAGTATCGCTGGTTACCCGCTGACGACGTCGTGCTCGTGCTTGCAGTCAGGCACCAACTAGAGGCTGGGTACTCAGAAGAATAGGCAAGCCGTACGGCTCGATGCTGCGACATTTCCGCGGCAACGCCGCCGCCATACCGCCTGTGGGACCAGTACAATACCCCACGATGAACTACAGGCATATCTATCACGCAGGCAACTTTGCGGACGTGGCGAAACACGTCGGCTTGATGTACTGCCTAGGCGCGCTGCAGCGTAAAGATTCGGCGATTTTCGTACTGGATACTCATGCGGGGCGCGGCTTCTACGACATGCAGGCACCTGAAGTGCAGAAGTCCGGCGAAGCCGACCGGGGCATTCAACGCTTGATCGAGACCGGGCTGGGGGAAACGGCGCTGGCCGACTATTTCTCGTCGATTCGGGCGCGCCGAGGCAAGCGCCTGCCTCGCTACCCCGGCTCGCCGGCGCTGATCGCGAGCGCGCTGCGCTTACAGGACCGCGCACTGTTCGTCGAGTTGATGCCTGCCGAGGCGCGCGCCACTGAGCGGGAAATCGAGTCCATCGGCCGGGTTCGAAGTGAAATCGGCGATGGGTACGCTGCGCTCAAGGCCTTCCTGCCGCCGGAGGAGCGACGCGGGCTGGTCTTGATCGATCCGCCTTATGAAAGCCTGGACGAACTGAAGCTGATGCTGCAGGCCTTCGCGCAAGCGTATCGCCGCTGGCCCGGCGGCACCTACCTGATGTGGTATCCCATCCGCAGTGCGGGACAGCGCAGCATGGTGCATTCGCGCTTCGAGGCGCTGCGCATTCCCAAAATGTTGTTCGCGGACCTAGCCGTTCACCCGGATGACGCCGGAATCGGGCTTGCCGGCAGCGGCTTGATGATCGTCAATCCCCCCTATGGAGCCGATGATCACCTACGGGACGCTTACGCGGCGATTCATCGAGGCATTGCGACTCCCGGAGCCGGCTACGTTGAAGTAGGCCGACTGACTCCCGAGCGGGTGGCACAATAGCTCGGACTTCGAGTGCAATTTCTCCAGGACTCAAAAATTTATGGAAAATAATTCTCTACGCGACCACCTCGCCAAAGTGCATGCAGAACTGACCGCGGCTCTTCAGGCGGACCCCAAGTCCAGGGAAAGCCTGGACGATATGATGCAGGTCATCAATCGCCTGATCGACAAGCCGGCCGACATGACGGCCTCGTCCCAAGGATCGCTTCCGGATCGGTTGGAAAGAGCCGCCGTGCAATTCGAAGCAGATCACCCGACGCTCGCGGCGAGTGCGCGGCGGCTGGTGGATTTACTCGGAGAAGTCGGAATTTGACTTAGGAGCCTGCCCCGGGGCCCCCGGTCCAAACGATGGAATTCCGAACCTGCGCTGCGATGCCTTCGACTGTCTTGAGGTCGGTGTTCGATGCGTACGTAAGCACAGCCATGCTGCCATGGCCGGCCATCGGCACGATAATTCCGCGGTAGCCCTGCTCGTCGAACCGCACCGGCTTTGACATGCGCTCATGCACCAGCACCATCACGGTCACTGGACCGGATTCGGTTTGGATGACGAGATGCGGCACGCGGTGTCCACGAAACTCACAGCTGCTGGCATAGCTGACCATGGCAGAGCCGGCAGCCAGGCGCAGACGCGTATTGCTCAGCACTGCCTGCAGGTCCGCATCAGGCACCGGCACATCGGTGCGGCGCCACGCGTCCGGCTCGCCGGCCATATGCGTCACCACGGCGGCCGCAATGCTGGTACCCGGCGCAGCAACCCATAGAACTCCCGCAACGACCACTGCCAGCAACACGCTGGCGGCCATGGCTAGCCAACCTCTGCGGTAGGCCGCGCCCCGCGGCGGCAGCGCCTGAGTGCGCAACGGCACCACAACAGCGGACTCGCCGGCCTCGGCGCCGGCAGCCGGCACGTCGGTTCGCAACGCGCGCTGCAGACGCGACTCGAACCGCAGCAGCCGATCGGCGAACCCAGCACACTCGTGACAGCTGTCGCGATGCGCGCTAACTTGCGGATCCGGATCGTGCGGATCGGCCATCAATGCTCTTTTAAATTGTGCGTGGTCCATCATTCTTGGGGATCCAGGCTCGTATCCTCGCCGCATAGCACGCGCAGTTGCTTGCGGGCGCGAAACAGGCGCGTTAGCACCGCGGCGTTCGACAGATCGAGCTCGCGGGCAATTTCGGCGGTGGAATAGCCCATCAGCACCTGCAGCGCCAGCGGCTCACGGTACTCATCGGGCAGTCTCAACATCGCGTTGCGCAATTCGGCGAGGTCTTGTTCCTCCGCAGCGGCCAGCATCGGCTCCTCACGGGCGATCAATTCATCCACATCCACGGTCATAAAGCGCTTACGTTCGAAGGTGCGTGCATATTCGCGGCGGATGATGGTCAGGAACCAGGGCTTGGCAGCGGCCTCGTCCAACAGCGAATCCTGAGCCTTCCAGGCTCGCAGCATGGTCTCCTGCACCACATCTTCGGCCAAGGCGCGGTCGCGGGACAACCAGAAGGCGAAACGCAGCAAATCCGGACGCAGGGCCTGGCATAAAGTCTGGAAGCGCGCCCGCTTCTGATTTCCGCCAACCTGTTCCTTCATGGTTAAATCAGCACCCGGCCTAAAAGATCTCCCCCGCGATACTACCGCGTTACGTCGATGCCCTCGACGGTTGGAAGGCCGAAGTGGGGGCAGGCGTGGCAAACTCGCTGCGGCGAAGTAAATGCTAGGAGTCACAGTCCATATGACCGGAACTGCCGTCAATTCATTTCCGAACACCCGTATGCGGCGAATGCGGCGCGATGAGTTTTCGCGCCGTCTGATGCGTGAAACCCACTTGACGGTGGATGCGTTGATTTACCCGATGTTCGTGGTGGAGGGCCGCAACGAACGCCAGCCGGTGGCCTCCATGCCGGGCATAGAGCGACTCTCCATCGACCAACTGCTGCACGAGTGCGAGACCTTGGTGCGCTTGAGGGTCCCCGCCATCGCTCTGTTCCCGGTCACTCCTAAAGAGAAAAAGACCCTGGATGCGCGCGAATCATGGAATCCGAACGGCATTGCGCAAGCCGCCGTACGCGCGGTTAAAAAGGAGTTTCCAGACCTAGGGGTCATCACCGACGTGGCCTTGGATCCCTTTACTACCCATGGCCAGGACGGCTTGATCGACGCGAACGGCTACGTCTTGAACGACCTTACCGTGGAAACCTTGGTTCGTCAGGCCCGCTCGCATGCCGATGCCGGTGCGGATGTGGTTGCCCCGTCGGACATGATGGACGGGCGGATCGCTGCCATTCGCAATGCCTTCGAGACGGCCGGGCTAGTCAATACTCGGATTCTGGCCTACGCGGCAAAATATGCCTCGAGTTTCTATGGTCCGTTCCGCGATGCCGTGGGCTCCGCGGGACAACTGGGCGGCGGCAGCAAGCATACCTACCAGATGGACCCTGCCAATTCCGATGAAGCGCTGCGCGAAGTGGCTCTGGACATTGCCGAAGGAGCCGACATGATCATGATCAAGCCGGGCCTGCCCTACCTAGATATTGTGCGCCGCATCAAAGATCACTTCGCCATGCCCACCTTCGTCTACCAGGTGAGCGGCGAGTACGCCATGATCATGGCCGCGGCCGCCAATGGCTGGGTGGATGAACGTGCCGTGGCGCTAGAAGCACTGATGTCCATCAAGCGAGCGGGCGCGGATGGCATTTTGACTTATTTTGCCAAGCGCGCGGCGGAGTGGCTCGCAGAGTGAACTCCCACCATGGGCCGGACACCCCGGATCAATACGGAGTGGTCGGCCATCCGATTGCCCATAGCTGGTCGCCGTTCATTCACGGGATGTTCGCCAAAGCCACTGCGCAAAACCTGGTCTACCGGCTATTCGACATCGCCCCGGATGATTTTCGGCGCGAGGCGCTGCAACTGTTCGCCGGCGGCGTGCGGGGCCTGAACATTACGGTGCCGCACAAGCAGGCGGCGGCAGAGCTGGTCAACGAACTCACGCCGCGCGCCGAGCGCGCGCAGGCCGTCAATACCATCGCTTTTTTCAAGGATACCTCGCTGTTGGGAGATAACACTGACGGGCTGGGGCTGACATCCGATCTGGAACGCAACCTAGGCATCAATCTCGCCGGCAAGCGACTGCTCATCCTCGGAGCCGGGGGTGCCGTCCGCGGAGTGCTCGGCCCGCTGCTCGAGCGCGAATTGAACGAAGTGGTGATCGCGAATCGCACCCCGGATCGAGCCCGCACATTGGCCGCAGAATTCGCGGACATGGGCCAGGTCTCGGGCTGCGGGTTCGCCGACGTCGCCGGCCCCCCTTACGACCTCATCATCAATGCCACATCAGCCAGCATTCAAGGCGAAATGCCGGTGATGCCGGTGGGCTTGGTAGGTGAGGAGACGATTTGCTACGACATGGCGTACGGACGCGGCCACACGCCGTTCACTTTGTGGGCGAAATCCTTGCACGCTGCGCGCACCACCAAGGGGTGGGGCATGCTGGTTGAACAAGCTGCGGAGTCGTTCCTGCTCTGGCGCGGCATTCGCCCGGATACTCGACCGGTTATGCAGGCCCTCGCACAGCACGCCTAGCAGGCTGCGCTTCGCCGGCCGCGCCTGGGCGGCCCCGCCTAACGCATGGTGACCAGTTCTTCGGCGCTGGTCGGGTGAATCGCCACGGTGTCGTCGAAGTCGCTCTTGGTAGCTCCCATCCGAATCGCCACCGCGAATCCCTGCAGCATTTCATCGGCACCGGTGCCGATGATGTGACAGCCGACGATTCGTAGTTCAGGTCCCACGCACACTAGTTTCATGTCGGTGTGCGTCTTGCGCGTGGTCAAGGCGTGGTACATCGGGGTGAAGTCCGCGACGTAGACCTTCACGGCGTCGCCGTACTGGGCTCGCGCCTGCGCTTCGCTCGCGCCAACGGTGCCGATCGGCGGGTGCGTAAACACTACGGTCGCAATCATGCTGTAGTCGAGGTGCCGATCGGCTTTGCCGCCGACTAGCCGATCGCTCAAGCGCCGGCCCGCAGCAATGGCCACGGGCGTGAGCGCAGCTCGACCTGTCACATCGCCGATGGCATAGACGCCTGCTACATTGGTGTTCTGGAAGCCATCCGTCGCCACGTAGCCAAAGTCATCGAGGCTGATACCGGCTTTGCCGAGGTCGAGGCCGGCGACGTTCGCGACACGGCCAATTCCCCACTGTAGGCAATCGAAGCCTGAAAATTCTCTGCCATCCTCGGCAATCAGAATTTTGAGTTCCGATTGTTCGCGAACCGCCTTCGGCACTACGTGTTGGTGAACCGTGATGCCCTGCTCGCGCATTTCGCGCATCAGCGATTTGCCCAGCATCGCGTCGAAGCCGGTCAGCGGATGTTCTTTGCGCAGGAACAACTCCACTTCACTGCCGAGTTCATGGAACGCTCCGGCAAATTCGCAAGCCACATAACCGCTGCCGACGATGGCCACGCGCTTGGGCCTTTGCTCGAGCTCGAAAAAACCGTCCGACAGGATGCCGAGCTCTGCTCCAGGCAATGCCGGCAGTAAGGCCACGCCTCCGGTAGCGATCACGATGTGCCGCGCGCTCAAGCGTTCGCCGTTCACTTCCAAGGTGTTCTTGTCCAGGAAACGCGCAACGCCCCGTACGATAGTCACGCCCTTGGTCTTGAGATTGCGTTCGTAAATGCCGTTCAGCCGCAGCACGTAGGCATCGCGCTTCGCCTTCAGGGCAGCCCAATCATTGCCGCCGACGGTCAGGTCGAAGCCATAGTCCTTGGCGTCGCCCAAGCTCTGCGCAACGCCCGCTGCATTCCACATCACCTTCTTCGGCACGCACCCCACGTTGACACAAGTTCCTCCCAGCCGATGCGATTCGACCACGGCGGTTTTAGCGCCGTATTCGGCCGCGCGCTGCGCGCAGGCCAGACCACCGCTGCCGCCGCCGATGCTGATGAGATCGAATACTTGGTCCGACACTGTGAACTCCATGCTGAAAGGCTGCAGAAACCTAATGATATACTGATAGGCTCATAACTCGCGAATGAGGTGCTGCGGTGATCGGTCTCGTCGTGATCCTAGCGTTGCTGGTTGCACTGCTGGTTTACTTGGTGGGCATCTACAATGGCCTGGTGGCTCTGCGCGAGAACGTCAAGACCGCGTGGGCGAATATCGACGTGCTGTTGAAGCAGCGTCACGACGAGCTGCCGAAGCTCGTGGAAACCTGCAAGCGCTACATGCAATTCGAGCAGGAAACACTCGAGAAAGTGATGCGTGCCCGCGCCTCGGTGAGTTCGGCGAGTGCTTCGGGCAATGTCGCCGCAGTGGGCGCTGCGGAACAGCAGCTGCGCGCCGGTATCGGCCGCCTGTTCGCGGTGGCGGAAAACTATCCGCAGCTCAAGACCGATGAGACCTTCAAGCAATTGCAGGGAAGAATCACCGCTCTGGAGGAATCGATCGCCGACCGCCGCGAGCTCTACAACGATCAGGTCAACCTCAACAACATTCGAGTAAAGGTGTTCCCGGATCTTTTGATCGCTCAGAAATTCGGTTTCCTGCCGGCACAGCTGCTGGAATTCTCCGCTGCAGAAAAGAGCGATGTGGATGTGGGCGCACTGTTCAATACCAAAGAACCTGCCTAGCGGCGTAGCCTGTTAGGCAACCCGGCCATGTCCGGCAATCGAGTCAATTTTTTCCTGCTCGTCACGGCGCTTGCCGCGGCCGCGATGTATTCGTTCTGGTACGCATTCAAAGCGTGGGCTAAGAATCGAGTGATCGAGGACACGCCGACCTCGCGCGTGCGATCCGCAGCACAAGGCTATGTGGAACTCATGGGCCACGCCACTGTGCCTCCCAACTCGCCCAACAAGGGTCCATTGACCAGCCAGCCCTGCGCCTGGTGGCGTTACAAAATCGAGGAGCGAAGCGGCAGGTCACGCTCTTGGACCACGCTGCAAAGTGACACCAGCGACACGCCCTTTCTCTTGGATGACGGTACCGGTCAATGCCTGATCGATCCACGCGGCGCCGAGGTCTATCCGCGAGCCCGTGACGTCTGGTACGGGCCGTCGGAGTGGCCGGACGGGCGCATTCCCGACGGCAGCGGTTTCTTCGGCAAGCTGGCCGACGCCCTGCTGACTGACAGGTATCGCTACACCGAATACCGTTTGGCGCCGCGCGAGACGCTGTATGCGATCGGCGCGTTTCGCTGCCTGGGCGGAGTCAGCGTCGAAGATCCCGATGCCGCCGTGGTGGAATTGTTACGGACGTGGAAACAAGACCAAGCAGGACTGCTGGCGCGCTTCGATTCCAACCACGATGGGGCATTGAGCAGCGCCGAGTGGGACCAGGCGCGAGCCGCGGCTCGCAAAAACGTCCTCGACGGCCGCGCCGCCGACATCAAGGCGCCGTCCTTGAACGTGCTGTCGCATCCGCAAGATGGTCGGGCCTTTCTGCTGGCTGCCTCGGACGGCGAATCGCTGGCACAGAAATTCCGGCGACGCGCATTGGCGGGTGTCAGCGGATTTGTCGCAAGCGCGGCCGCCCTCACCTGGATATTGACGCACGTCTGATAGGATAACGTTGGTGAAAAACCCATTATTAGAATTAGATTCTCTTCCCGCCTTCGGCCGCATCGAGGCAGGCCATGCGCGCCCCGCGCTGCAAGCGATGCTGACGGAAAATCGTGCGCGCCTTGCCGAGCTGACGGCGCAAAGCGCGCCGACATTCGCGTCGCTGGTCATGCCGGTAGAGGAATTGAGCTATCGCTTGAGCCGGGTCTGGAGCCCGATCGGCCATTTGAACTCGGTGGCCAATTCCGCGGAAATGCGCGAGGCCTATAACGAGTGCGTGCCGCTGCTGACGGCGTACTCCTCCGAGCTCGGGCAAAACGCTGCGCTGCAGGCGGGGTATACTTATGTGCTGCAGCATGAGGTCGACCGGCTCGACCCGGCGCAGCGCAAAGTGGTGGAGAATGCACTGCGCGATTTTCGCCTGGCGGGAGTCGATCTACAGCCCGCCGACAAAACTCGCTACTGCGAAGTCGCGCAACGCCTGGCGCAGCTGGCCACCAAGTTCTCCGAGAATGTACTCGACGCAGCGCGCGCCTACACGCGCAGCGTCAGCGACGGTGCAGAGCTTGCGGGCTTACCGGCGAACGCCGTGGATCGTGCCGCCGCGGACGCGCGGGAGGCAAATCAGCCAGGTTGGCTGTTCAAACTCGATCAGCCCACGTACATGACCGTGATGGCGAGCGCGGAAAGCCCGCAGCTGCGCCGCGACATCTACGAAGCGTGGGTGACGAGGGCCTCGGAGCTGGGTCCCAGCGCCGGGCAATTCGACAACAACCCCCTCATTGCGGACATCCTACCGCTGCGTCATGAATTGGCCCGCTTGGTGGGCTTCAAGAACTTCGCAGACTACGCCCTGGCCACGCGGATGGCGAAGAGCAGCAAGCAAGTGCTGACCTTTCTCGACGACTTGGCGCGGCGTTGCCTGCACGCGGCACGCCAGGAATTCTCGGATCTCGAGGAATTTGCCGGCCGCAAGCTCAATGCATGGGACATGGCGTTCTACAGCGAGAGGCTACAGGAGAGCCGCTTCAAGGTGTCGCAGGAAGCGCTGCGGCCCTACTTCCCGCTGCCCAAGGTGCTGTCCGGTCTGTTCGCGTTGATTCAGCGACTGTATGGCATTAGTGTACGCGAGCGGCCCGGCGTCGGAGTCTGGCACGCCAGCGTGCGCTACTACGATCTGCTCGATCAGAACCAAGCCATCGTCGCCGGATTCTTTTTGGATCCGTATTCGCGCGGCGAGAAACGCAGCGGCGCCTGGATGGATGAGTGCGTGGTCGCCAAATCCTTGCCTACCGGCAAGGCATTACCGGTGGCACAGCTGGTGTGTAATTTCACCGCGCCCGTGGGCAGCGCCCCCTCACTGCTGACGCACGACGAAGTGACCACTCTGTTCCATGAATTCGGCCACGGGCTGCATCACATGCTGACCCGGGTCGCCTATCCGAGCATTGCCGGGATCAACGGCGTGGCCTGGGACGCGGTCGAGCTGCCCAGTCAATTCATGGAGAACTTCGTCTGGCGACCCGAGGTTCTGCCGCTGATTTCCGCTCACGTAGATACCGGCGAGCCCCTGCCGGTCGATATGCTGCAGCGCCTTCTAGGCACACGCACTTTCAACGCGGCCTTGGATACGCTGCGCCAAATTGAACTTGCGAGCTTCGATTTCGAATTGCACGCGAATTTCGATCCGCAGGCAGGCGCGCAAGTCGCCGAGACCCTGGCCACGGTGCGCCGGCGGGTGGCAGTCGTACCGGCGGCGGCCTTCAATCGCATGGCCGCGAGCTTCGCGCACATCTTTGCCGGCGGCTACGCAGCCGGTTACTACAGCTACAAGTGGGCCGAGGTGCTCGCCGCCGACGCGTTCGAGGCATTCGAGGACGCCGGAGTGTTCGACGGCGCGACGGCGGCGCGCTTTCGTGATTCGATTCTCGCCAGAGGCGGCAGTTTGGATGCGATGGAGGCCTTCGTAAAATTTCGCGGCCGCGAGCCCGACGTGCGCCCTTTGCTCAAGAAAACCGGGATTGCCGCGTGACAAGTGCGGGACGCGCCGGCCACTGGGTGCCGGCAGTCTTGTTGGCTCTGGCTGCGCGGGCCAGTGCGGGGACTGCCTACGTCAGCGATGAACTCGTGCTCGGTGTTTACGCCGAACAGAATGGCCAGGGGCAGCGCCTAGCCACACTGCATTCCGGAGCGAATCTCGAAACGCTCGGCACCAGTGGCGAATTCACCCAGGTTCGCTTGAGTGATGGAACCAACGGCTGGGTTAAATCCTCTTACCTGACCACCCAGGTACCTGCTACGGCCCGGCTCAAACAGCTGCAAGACGAGCTGGACCGGAGCCGCGCCACGACACCGGCCCTCGCCGAAGCGGCGGCGCGCAGCGAGGTAGAGCAATTGAAGCGCGCACTCACCGCCAAACAATCTGAGCTTGATGCCGCACGCGCGCAAGTCGACGTACCGGCCGTCGCGAGCGCGACCGCCGGCACCGAGGCCGCGGGAGCACACGCCGCCCAGCCGCAAGCACCTTCCGCTGCGGGCATGACAGGCACCGCAACTCCTGCTGCAGCGCACACCGCGATGTGGATACTCGCGTCGCTGGTGTCGCTCGCCTTGGGCTTTTGGGTGGGTTATGCAACATTGGCACGCCGCGTCAGGCGCAAGTTCGGCGGCCTCAAGGTGTATTGACATAATCTGTCAAACACAGCCCGAAGCATTGCAGCAAAGAGAACCTTGCACGTGGCGCATGCGTTCTTAAGCGCCTAGACTCCCTGCGATGCATGACCTACGCCGTAACGACTACGATGTTACGAATTCTGTACAAGTCAGTTCCACTGCGGCGGTGACCGTTGCGGTGCGTGAACTCTTTACGGATGCATTTCCCGGCGAATCCTTTGATCGAGTCGCCGTTGCGTTTGAGGAGTTCGACAAGCTATTCACGGGCCGCATGCCTGGCTATCACGGCGTCGATACCGTCTATCACGATCGCCAGCACTCGCTCGATATGACGTTGACCATGGCGCGCCTGTTGGTGGGCTACGAGCGTAACGTCGAGAGTCGAACACGCTTCGGCGTCGAGCGGGCGGTCATGGGATTGGTCACCTCGCTGTTTCATGACGCAGGTTACATCCGCGAGTTCGGCGACCGGCAGCACCGCAACGGTGCCGAGTTCACTCTTTATCATGTGACTCGCAGTGCACGTTTCTTAGCCCGGTTCCTGCCCAGCATCGGCATGGAAAACTGGGTACCCATCTCGACGCGCGTGGTGCATTTCACCGGCTACGAAATCAAACTCGACCAGATTCAGTTATCCGATCCTCGCGACCGCAAACTAGGCCACTTATTGGGCACCGCGGATTTGATCGCGCAGATGGCGGATCGATGCTATCTGGAAAAATGCCGCGACCGCCTGTACCCGGAATTCGTGCTGGGCGGGATTGCCGCCACCACCGGCAGCGACGGGGCCCTGCAGGTTCGCTACAGCTCGGGTCTGGACTTGCTGCGACAGACCCCCGAATTCGTGCGCGAAACCCGAGTGCAACGCCTCGAGGGTGAATTCGAACACGCCTATCGATTTGTCGAACCGCTGTTCGGCGGCAAGAACCCCTATCTCGAAGCCATTGATCGAAATTTGGGCTACCTCGACCGAGTGTTGCGCGCCGAACGCTGGCGAATGCTGCGGCGTAGTCCGCCGCTGTTCACCTCCGGCGACAATCAGTTGGGCCAGGTGCGAGGCCTAATGCTGACTCACCTCAAGGCGCTCTGGGCTTAAGTCTCACGGCCAGTCGATGTTTGCGACATATCGCGCGTGCAGCTGGTCGAGTCGCACCAGCACTTCCTCCTTACCCAGTAACGGAGCCGCGGTGATCGCCTTGCGGAGCACGTCCGGACTCAACGCACGGCGCGCGTTCTCAGCCACCGGCGCGAAGCTAAAATGCCAGGGTTCGGGTCGAACGCCCGACAACACGCCGCGAAATGGGCGGAAAAATCCGAACCGAGAGGCATTCGCTTCGAGCCATTCGGCGAGCGCCGCGAACGGCCCACCGGGCGCGAACTCCTCCGGCGTTAGCTGGACGCGATAGCCCGCAGGGATTGCGCGGGCGTCGATCACGTCAATATCCGTCCCCCAGTGGTGCCGGCTGGCTCCGGGAAGAGCTGACCATTGCAGAATCGCTTCGACGCGCGCGCGCGCAGTCAGCTCGCGCACATCGACCGGCTGGCCGGCGGCATCGACCATCGGCCTTTGACCCGCGAATTTGCCGTTCCAAATGGCCAATTGGCGCGAAAAGTCTCGAAAACTGCTCTGTGGGGTGAGTTCAAAGCCGTCGGCGAGCGCCGACCGGCGTAGCTGCAAGAAAGGCGCGACCACGTGCGCGTGCAGCGCGCATTGCGGGTCCGGCACCGCCTCAATGTGGGTACGGACCTGACCGGTCAATTCGCCGTCGTTCACGACGCCAGGTCGCGGGCCGCGTCACGCTCCGCACCAAAATCGGCCACCTGATCGAAGATGCGGGCCAGCGTTCCGACCTCCTGGGCGCCTGAAATCGTGTATTGGCCGTCGAATACGAAAGTTGGCACGCCGGTGATGCCGAGCACTGCGGCGTGGCGCTCGGCGGCGATCACCCCATCCTGACCCTCGCGCAAAATCAGCGCGGACCGCGAATCGTGCTCCGCCAAACCTGCTTCGACGCCCAATCTGACCAATTCATCGACATCGCCGATATCGCAGCCTTCCTCGAAATACGCCCGCATGACCCGATCCTTGACCACTGACTGGCGGCCCACACGTGCCGCGTGCGCAATCAAAAGGTGGGAGCGGCGGGTATTCGGCACGCGCTCTATCAAGTCGAAGCGGAACTCGATGCCGGCAGCGTGGCCTTGGCGCTGTAACTCGGCGTGCGCCTCGGCCACGCGCTCGGCGTCGCCCAGCCTGGCCGTAAGGAAGCTCGCCCGATCGACGCCCTCGGTCGGTATCTCAGGATTGAGCTCAAATGGCCGCCAGGTCACCCGCGGCTCGTATTGCGGGCGCGCGGCCACCGCCAGCTCAAAACGCCGTTTGCCGAGATAGCACCAGGGACAGACGGTGTCCGAATAGATATCAATGCGCATGTTTTGCGTCCATGAACGACCGATTGTACCGGTACCCTTATGAGGTTTGGCGTGAACAGGTATGATTCCTTTAAGGTTCCACAGAGTGAACGTTTTGGTGTGGGCAATGGCGCGAAGCCTTAAAACCAAGTATTTGCTGCTGGCCCTCGCGGTCAGCGCCGGGCTATCCCTGATACTGGCGGGCTTGGCTTTCTACGAACACCGGGTGGATGCCGCCTACGTCAACCAGCTCACCTACGCCACCGTGGCGCAAAAACTGGAAGCGGACCTTGAAACCCGCGCCAGCAGTGTCAGCGAAATCACGGGTACCTCGCTTGCGCCCGCGCTGACGTCGGGCAACAAAGCGGCAATCGCTTCGATCGCCGGCCGGCTGCTCGACGAGCGCGACATCGCGCGGGTCGAGGTCTTGGATGCCGGCGACTCCCTGCTGTTCGGCGGCGGCGATGCCGCCGCTCGGCAAACCGGTGATTGGTTCGTCTACCAGAGCACGATTCATTCCAACCTGGTATCGGCGCCGGTGCGCCACGTGGGTTCCCTGCGTATTTGGATGAGCCGCGCTGAAATGCACGAGACTTTGGCCAGCATACGCAAACAGTTGGAAATCCAGCAGGGCTTGCAGATCAAGCGGATGCGCGGCTTGCTCGCCGGCATCACCCTAGCGTTGCTGCTGGTGGGGCTGGCCGGCGCCTGGTTCATCGCCCGGCAACTGGCGGGGCCCATCACTGCTCTGGTCAAAAGTGCTGACCGCATCGGCCAGGGCGATTACACGCGGCCGCTTGCAGTGGTGCGCCATGACGAGCTCGGCGATCTGCAATTCGCTCTGGAGCGCATGCGGCAGAAGCTCAATGAAACCACCATCACCAAGAACTATCTCAACACGGTGCTCAACAGCTTGAGCGATGCCGTGCTGGTGACGTCGCCCGACGGCATCGTGAAGAGCTGCAACGAAGCCACGCAGCGGTTGCTGGGCTACAGCGAATCCGATCTGCTGGATAAGCCATTGGGCAGCTTCATCGACGAGCAGCACCGCGGCGCCTTCGACTTATCGAACTCGGCGCCGGAAGCACGCGAGACGGTGCTGCGCACGGCCAGCGGACAGACCATCCCTGTATCCATGGCGAGTTCCTCGATCTCGACCCTGGACCCGCAGTTCCAAGGCAATATTTACGTGGCGCGCAATATCACCGAGCGCAAGCGCGCCGAGCGCCGCATCCGCTACCTGGCGCGCTACGACACTCTCACCAAAATGCCGAATCGCATGCAGTTCCAGCACTTGCTGCAGCAGGCCATTGCACGTTCGCGCCGCAACCAGCGCTCGCTGGCGCTGCTGTACCTGGACTTGGACCGCTTCAAGGAGGTCAATGACACTTTCGGCCACGCCGCCGGCGATAGGACGCTGGAGATCTTAAGCGAGCGTCTGACCCGAAATTTGACCAAGGACACCGTCATCGGCCGGCTGGCGGGCGATGAGTTCGCCATGTTTATCGATGACCTGCCGGTGGACGTCGATAATCGCGCGGCCATCGGCGCCCTGGCGCGCACCTTGCTGGATGAAATAAGCCGTACGTTCTACGTGAACCAGCAGGAGGTGTACCTCACCGCCAGCGTCGGGGTCGCCATTTGCCCCTACGACGCCGAGAATGTGATCGATTTGATCCGCAACGCCGATGCGGCCATGTATCACTCCAAGCAGAACGGCGGAAACTCCTGCGCCTTCTACGTACCCGAAATGAACGCCGCTGCGGTCGAGCGGCTGATGCTCAAAAGTAAACTGCGGCGCGCGCTGGAACGCGACGAGCTGGTGATTCTGTATCAATCCAAGGTCGATCTGCGCAGCGGGCGCGTGGTCGGTGCCGAGGCGCTGCTGCGCTGGCGGCTGCCGGGACACGGCGACATCTCACCCTCGCACTTCATTCCGCTGGCCGAAGAAACCAGCCTGATCCTGGATATCGGCGAGTGGGTACTCAATCGGGTGTGCTCGGACTACCGTCAGTGGCAGAAAATCGTGCCAGAGCCGGGCCGGATCGCCATCAATCTCTCGCTGCGTCAGCTCAAGCAGGCCAGTTTCATTTCCCGCTGCCGGGCCGTGTTCCGCAAGCACGATGTGTCGCCCACCTGCTTCGAACTCGAGGTCACGGAAACCACTTTGATGACCGACCCGAAGCGCACCATCGGACTGCTGAACGAGTTGTATGCCATGGGCTTGAATCTGGCCATCGACGATTTCGGCACCGGTTATTCATCGTTGTCCGCGTTGCAGCAGTTTCCCATCGGCACTCTGAAAATCGATCAATCCTTCGTTCGCGACGTCGCCGTCGATTCTGATGATGCCGCCATCGTGCGCACCATCATCGACATGGGCAAGAGTCTCGATCTCGAGGTGATTGCGGAAGGTGTGGAAGCCGGCGAGCAGCTCGAGTTCCTGCGCAAGCATGGTTGCTATTACGCCCAGGGTCGCCTGTTCGGCGACGCCATGGAAGCGCAGACACTGCTCGGCATTCTTGCCGCGCAAGCGGGCGGTGCACCCCATCATGCGAACTTGTGCGTGCCCACGGTGTTGCGGCCGATTCGATTGTCGTCGTAGCCGACAGACAGGCCGCTAGTGTTATCTGCTCGGGATCTCACCCTGCGGCGCGGTCCGCAGCCGCTGTTCGAGCATGTCGACTTCATCATCTTCCGCGGCAACAAGGTCGGCATCACCGGCGCCAACGGTACCGGCAAATCCAGCCTGTTTGCGGCTATCTTAGGCGAACTGCACCCTGATCGCGGCGACATCGAGGTGCCTGCCGGGTTGAAAATCGGCTACGTCGAGCAGGAAATTGCCGCCAGTCCCCGTGCCGCCATCGAATTCGTCCTCGACGGCGACGTCGAATTGCGCGGCGTGCTTAAGCTGATCGAGGACGCGGAGCGGCGCGATGC
>JAYTXS010000054.1:0-4746 GCA_043742845.1 Gammaproteobacteria bacterium | reverse complement strand
TGTATCCTCCGGGATAGCGCTCCAAGTAATCCTGATGATCGGGCTCGGCTTCCCAGAAATCGCCAACGGGAGCGAGTTCGGTCACCACCTTGCCGGGCCACAGGCCAGAGGCCTCGACATCGGCGATTGTGTCTTCGGCAACCAATTTCTGTTCGTTACTCGTATAGAAAATGGCGGAGCGATAGCTCAACCCGCGATCGTTGCCCTGTTTGTTCAACGTGGTGGGGTCGTGGATCTGGAAAAAGAATTCGAGTAGTTGCCGGAAGCTGATTTTCCGAGGGTCGAATATGATCTCGATCGCTTCGGCGTGCGTGCCGTGATTGCGATACGTGGCATTGCGCACGTCCCCGCCCGAATATCCCACACGAGTCGAAATCACTCCCGGGTAGCGGCGCAGCAGATCCTGTACCCCCCAAAAGCACCCTCCGGCAAGAACCGCGCGTTCAGTCACTGCTGTCATCTCGTTGCTCCTTTTTAAGTGAGTTTCCGGTAGATTGGGCTTGGGCAGCAGAAATCAACTGCCGCCCGGAAGTCCTGGCGCCGCGGCCGGGAGCAGGGTCATCGCCATTCGCATGGGAGTGGCGGTTCCGGGCGCCACCATGAATACGCCCGGCTTGGCATGGAAGTCTCCTGAAAATCCTTCTGGGTCTGCGATGCCATGCCAGGGCTCTATGCAGATGAAATTCGCACCCGGCTTGGTCCAGACGCCGAGATAGGGCGTGTCTGGATAACTTACTCGGAGTCGAGGTCCGTCAGCGCAGCCGTAGATGACGGACGGGCTGCTGATGTCATCGAAGATGATGACGTCGTCCTGAAAAAGCTCATCGCTCAGCGCCAGCCGGCGATTCGAAATGGGCGTGGGCTGAGGCTGCGCCATCAGCAAGCCGTCCGCAGTGAGACGCCGCATAGGCGCGGGTTCCTCGTTCGCGAACTCGATGAAATGCGCAGCACGCTCACGACCGTACGGCAGCGGCCAACGAAAGCCAGGATGGTAGCCGAAGCTGGCAGGCATGAGTTCAGCGCCCGCATTCTTCACCCAGGTCGTCACGAATAGCGTCGCGCCTTCGACTGCAAAGTGCACGTCCAATTCGAAGTGATACGGATAGATCTCGAGACTGGCCGGATCGGCTTTTAGCCTGAAGGCAGCGGTCGTGGGGGTCGCGTCTACCAAATCGAAAGGCCTGCCACGCGCAAAGCCGTGTCTGGACAGTGGATAAACATGGGAGCCCAGACGATATGCTCCCCCGGCGAGTGCGCCTACGATGGGAAAAAGCAGCGGCGCACGACCGCTCCAAACCGCCGAATCGCCATCCCACAGCAGATCTCGCCCCTCCCGATCGCGCAGCGTTGAGAGTTGTGCACCCTGCGGGTTGACGTCGGCACTCAGCTCGCCTGAGTTCAAGGACACCCATTGATCACGCGGGTCCGGCACTATCGAATCCTCCCCGTACAATTTCATGCATATATCACGACAACAGCACGTTGCCGAAGCGGGCGCTTATCCGCAACATTCTCCAATATTGCGCCGCTGCAGCCCCGGTAGGGCGGATTATGTTAATTAGGTGCGGCCGCCGCGCACCTCCTATTGCAGAAGAGTTCTCGTTGCAATCTTCGCCCTGAAGTATTCTCGCAGGCTCGCGATAGAACAAAAAATTAATCAAGGGTATTTCGTCATGCCAGGTTACAAAGGATTGCTCGCGGTTTCGGCGATAACGATTGCGGTTGCACTCAGCACCACTAGCGCGTCGGCGCAGGAAAGCGGCGCGAACCGTTTCAAACCATTTCCACGTGTAGGACCCATCGTGGCCCACCGACAGCCCCTGTCGCTGCTATCAAAAGAGCGTGTCAAAGTGGTGGTAACGATGAACGGAGAGTCCGTCGCTGAGGTCCGCGCACTCGCGCCTGACCACGTTGTGAGCCGAGCGGATCACGATGCGATTGAGGCGCGGGTTTCGAAGCAGCATGCGGCACTGGAACCGGCCATCGTATCGCGCGGCGGCAAAGTGCTCGCGCACTACCACGCCGCCATGAATGGCATGAAGATCGAGATCGCGCGCGGTGAAGTCGCCGGTCTCTCGAGTCTGCCCGGTGTGGTTCAGGTCGTTCCGGTACCTAAGTACACCCTTAAGAACACTGTCAGCGTGCCTTACATCGGCGCGCCGGCGGTATGGCAGGGGACGCCCGGCTTTCGCGGTGAGCATGTCAAGATTGCCATCATAGACACCGGCGTCGATTACACGCACGCTGACTTCGGTGGCCCCGGCACGGTCGCTGCGTTTACTGCCGCTGCGGCGACCAGCACTGCGCCCGCGGATCCCACGATGTTTGGTCCGAACGCGCCCAAGGTCAAGGGCGGTACCGATCTGGTTGGCGATGACTACAATGCAGACACCGCCGGCAGCGTGCCCGTACCGGATCCGAATCCACTCGATCGTAACGGCCACCGGGTTCGGCGTGGCGAATGACGGTACTACTTACCACGGTCCCTACAACGAGGCCGTGTACAGCACTGGATTCATGATTGGCCCTGGGGTGGCGCCGTTAGCCGACCTCTACATGGTGCGTGTTTTCGGCTGCACCGGCTCGACCGACGTCGTTTCCGATGCCATTGAATGGGCCGTTGAGAATGATATGGACGTGATCAGCATGTCGCTCGGCTCGGCCTATGGTCCGGCCAGCAGTTCGGACTCGGTTGCGGCCGACAACGCCGCGAAGGCCGGCATCATCGTGGTTGCTGCCGCCGGCAACGAAGGGCCCGCGCCCTATGTGACCGGCGACCCGGGATCTGCGACGCACGCGATCAGCGTTGCGGCGATGAATGCACGCCCCTTCCTGGCGAACGGCCTGAATATTGCGTTCTCCTCAGGCAGTAGCGTGAACGGTGTTGAGGCCGATACCTTGGCGCTGCCGAATGGCAGCGTGCCGGCGGTTGTCCTGACCGCCTCTGGGGCGCTGAGCTTAGGCTGCAATGCCACCGACTTCCCGGCGAGCGTGGCGGGTGCCCTGGTAATTGTCGCGCGCGGCACATGCTCTTTCGATCAGAAGACTGCAAACGCTGAAGCGGCGGGTGCGCTGGCGATCGGCGTGGTCAACAATGCGACAGGTTTCTTCAGCCCATTGCTGACCGCCCCCACCATCCCATTCATCGAGTTGCAGCTCAGCGACACGGCGACTTTCTTGGCGGTGCCGGCGGCGGCCACAGCGTCGGTCGTCTCGGCGAATGTGCCGGATACGACCTTCAGGCTGGCAGCTTCTTTCAGCTCCGGTGGTCCTCGAGACGATGATGGCGCCCTGAAACCCAACATCACGGCGCCAGGCGTGAATGTGTTCTCGGTGAACGTCGGTACCGGCAACGGCGGCACCTTCGACTCAGGCACCTCCATGGCGACTCCGCACGTCGCAGGTGTCGCTGCGCTGGCCGTGCAAGCGCACAAGGGTTGGAACGAGCCGGGGCTGCGGGCCGCCGTGGTCGAGACCGCATCCCCCACCGCGCTACCGGATTATGCGCCGCGGATCGAAGGCTCGGGCCTGGTGCAGGCCGTGGGAGCCACTGCCACGGATGTCACCGTGCATGGCGATGTGGGCGGCAATAGAGGTCTCATGTCCTTCGGTGTCGCCGAATTGATCACTGACTATCGTGGTGAACGGGACCTCATCGTACGCAATCACGGAAATTTCCCCGCGACGTTCACGGCCACCGCCACCTCTGCGGGAGGTGTGCCGCACACGGTCAAGTTGTCGAGTTCGACGGTGTCGGTCCATGGCCAAAACGAGACAATTGTGCGTATGTCGCTCGCCGTTCCGGCGAAGACTGCCGGCGGAACGCACGACGCGACGGGTAACGTGTCGTTCAGCGATGCTTCCGGCGTCATCACGCTCAAACCGCTGTCATCGGCGAACCACGGGGTCAGTCTCAACCTTCCGTACTATCTCGTGACGCGGGCACGATCCAATGTCGATGCGGATCTGCTTGGCGGCAATAACCCGATCATTCGTCTCACGAATCGCAACGGGGCGGTAGCCGGCAACGGCGACTTCTATGCCTGGGGACTTAAGAATCCGAAGACCGGGGCCATTGAGGCCGCTTTCGAGCCGCGTGCCGTCGGCGTCCAGACTAATCCGATTTCGGCCAATACAGACAGCTATCTTGTGTTCGCCGTGAACACCTATGGCCGCTTCTCGAATCCGGCGGTGGGCGAGTACGACATATACATCGACGTCAATGGCGATGGAGTCTACGACTTCGTGCTGTTCTCTGCGGATGTTGGCGGCGTTGAGCTCGGCGAGGTGAATGGCCAAATCGGCACTTTCCTGCTCAATATCAAGAGCGGGGCGTTGATCCCGGAATTCCCCGCGGACGCGCCGACTGATGGCTCTACGTTGTTGCTGCCCGTGCTGGCTTCGGATTTGGGGATATCACCGAAGAAGCCTCGGTTCACTTACGCGGTGAAAGCGTTCGATAGCACGGGTGCAGAGGAGGCCGTGGCGGGAACGGCCTCGTTCAACGCCTTCGCGCCGGCGATTTCAAATGCCATGTTCGTTGCGGTGCCGCCCAACAGCGCCACGAACGTTCCGGTCACCATCAATAAGGCTGAGTTCAAGAAGACTCCGGCACTCGGCTTCATGGTCGTCACGGAAGACAACCTATCGGGAGGCAGTCAGGCGAATCTCATGAAGTTGAGTAACTGATGAACCGCGGCCGCGCCGGAGTCATTCATGACTTCGGCACGGCCGGCGCACGCAACA
>JAYTXS010000053.1:0-4995 GCA_043742845.1 Gammaproteobacteria bacterium | reverse complement strand
ATCCAAGTTCAGCAGCCGGCGCTCGTACTCACCGGCCATGAAAGGCTCTCGAGTCTCGGGGTTGAGCACGCGCACCAAGCGCTGCGCCAGTACGCCGATCAAGCTCGAGGACAGCAGAAACGGTTCGATGCCCATATCGCGTAGGCGCGTAACTGCGCCCACCGCGGTGTTGGTGTGCAAAGTGGAGAGCACCAAGTGTCCGGTCAAGCTTGCCTGCACTGCGATCTGTGCGGTTTCGAGATCGCGGATTTCGCCGACCATCACTACATCGGGATCCTGTCTCAAGATGGCGCGCAGGCCGCGCGCGAAAGTCATTTCGACCTTGGTGTTCACCTGAGTTTGGCCGATGCCGTCGATGTAGTACTCGATCGGGTCTTCGACCGTCATGACGTTGCGGGTATTGTCGTTGATGCGTTCCAGGGCCGCGTACAGTGTGGTGGTCTTGCCCGAACCGGTAGGTCCGGTCACCAGAATGATGCCGTGCGGCTTGTGAATGATTTCGTCCATGACCTCCTGCGTGCGGGGGTCCATGCCCAACGAAGTAAGCTCGATGCGTCCGGCCTGCTTGTCGAGCAGGCGCAGCACCACGCGCTCGCCGTGCCCGGAGGGCAGGGTGGAGACGCGCACATCGACCGCTCGGCCGGCAATGCGCAGTGAAATTCTGCCGTCCTGCGGCAGGCGCCGCTCCGCGATATCCAGTTTGGACATGACCTTGATGCGCGACACCACCAGAGGCGCGACCGCGCGCTTGGTCTGCAGCACCTCGCGCAGCACGCCATCGACCCGAAAGCGGATCACCAGGCGATTCTCATAGGGCTCGATATGGATGTCCGACGCGTTTTCCTTGACCGCTTGGGTCAGCAGCGCATTGATCAAACGGATGATCGGCGCCTCATCGTCGCTTTCCAATAGGTCGGAGGATTCGGGAATGTCCTCAGCCAGATGGGCCAGGTCGGTATTGTCGTCCAAGCCCTCCAGCATCTGCATAGCGGCACCGGAGCCCGCTTCGTAGGCGATACGCAGCATCGAATCGAAGGATTCGATCGATACGCGTTCCAATTTCAAGGGTACGCCCATGAAGCGGCGCACTTCCGCCAAGCTTTGCGGCGTCACTCCGGGACGGCAAACCGTATCGGCTACGCCCTCGTTGACTCCCCGAACCAGCACTCCGTGGCGCTTCGCGAACGGAAACGACAGTTTCCGCGGCACGTCCGGGTCGTTGAGCTCGGCATTCATGGGTTCGTCGAGCTTGGCGTCGCCGTCGGCGCGGGCGGCGCAGGTGTCGAGGTCGCCGGCGGCGCAGGCGTCGATTGCGCCGGCGCGGATTGCGTTGGCGCGGATTGCGTTGGCGCGTTGGGCGTGGCGCCCTGGGCGTTCGTGCCTGACGGCGTCGCCGCGGGCAATCCCGCGCCCGGCGGCATCGGCGGCACTACCGGCTGTTTCTGCCCGGGTAGCAGGGTGATGTGGCCATTGTTCAGAGTCTTTTGATTCTGGCGCACCTCGTTGTACTTGACCTCACTGGTGCTCTCGGTGGCCTCGGCGTCGCGCAGGATCTTCGGCCGTATGAATACCAGCAGGTTTTTCTTCTGGCGTGAGCCGCTGCGATTTTTGAACAGATTGCCGAGCAGCGGAATGGCGCCGAGCAGCGGCACCCGATCCTCGCTTTCGGTGACCGTGTCCGACATCAGTCCGCCGAGCACGATAATGCCGCCATCCTCGATCAGCACAGTGGTCTTGATGGAGCGTTTGTTCGTCGAGATGTCGGCCGAATTGGTGAGTTTGGCCCCGGGCGAGGAGTCTTCCTGCTCGATCTTGAGCTGCACCGAATTACCTTCGTTGATGTGCGGCGTGACCTTCAGAATGGTACCCACTTCCTCGCGCTGAATGGTGGTGAAGGGGCTCGTGGTGCCGTTGGTGCTCGCGGTCGAGCTGCTGTAGGAGCCCGTGATCAAGGGAATCTCCTGCGTCACCTTCACCTCGGCTTCCTCATTGTTCATGGTGATCAGCGAGGGAGTCGAGATGATGTTGCTGCTGCCGTCGCTGCGCAGCGCCTGGACGATGGCGGCAAAATTGGTACCCGAGTTGGCGTTGTAGCGTCCGATCGCCAAGGTTGCGCCCGTGCCGATGGTCGCACTGCTGATGGCGGAGGCGCCCGCCGCGGCCGAAGTCGCGGTCGATACGCCGCCGCGCAATGCGGCTGCGGCAAGATCCACGATGCCGGGCGTACCGCTGCCAGGAAAGTTGGTGATGGCTGCTGGCGTAGTCGTGTTGCCCTGGCCATACAGAATCCACTGCACTCCCAAGTTGGAACTCTTGTTGACGTCGATCTCGACGATGAGCGCTTCGACCTGGACCTGTGCGCGGCGAATGTCGAGCTTGTCTATCACAGCCATCAGCGACCTCATGATCTTCGGCGGTGCGGTGATGATCAGCGCGTTGGTGGCAATATCCGCCCAAATCGTCACGCTGGCATCGACATTGGGCGTGCCGCCGGCGGCCGCTGCACCGCCGGTCGGCGGCCCGCCCTGTGCCTTGGCGGAGGCCGTGGCCTGACCCTTGAGCTTGTCGGCGATCTTTTCGGCGTCGGCATAGCGCAGATAGCGGACCTGCGTGTCGCCGCCGGTGGCCAGAGGGGTATCCATGTTGACGATCAATGCCTTGAGCCGCAGGCGTTGCGATTTCTCGCCGGTCAACAAGATGCTGTTGGTGCGCTCGTCGGCGACGACTTTGACCGCAGCAGCGGCTCCCTCGGCGCCCTGACCCTGATTTAATGAATTGACGATGCGCACCACATCGGCGGCGCTCGCGTTGTGCAGCGCGATCACCTCGATGGGCTCATCGCCGCTCTCGTCCATGCGCGCGACGATGCGCACGATGCGGCTCACATTGCTGGCGCGATCCGAAATGATCAGCATGTTGGCGCTCGGATAGGCAGCCAAATGCCCATATTGCGGGATGAGCGGTCGCAGCAGCGGCACCAGCTGTGCGGCGCTGATGTTTTTCATGGTGATGATCTGCGTGACGATCTCATCCGATGTGCTGCTGACATTGTCCGGCAAGTCGTTCGCCGGCACCTGGCGGGCGTCGGTGTTCGGGATGATCTTGATGACCTTGCCCGCCGGAACCGCCACGTATCCGTACACCTGCAACACTGCCAGGAATGCTTCATAAAACGCCGCGGGCGACATTGGCGTCGCGGACAGCATAGTCACCTTGGCGTTGACCCGCGGATCGATGATGAAATTCTTACCGGTGACTTCGCCCACCGCTTGGATGATCTGGCTTAAATCGGCGTCCTTGTAGTTAGGGGTGATGGTCGGGCCGTCCGCAATTCGAGCCTGAGGCGCCGCCGGCAACGACATGGACACGAGCAAAGCACACAGCCCCATGACCGCCGCGATGCGGGGTGTGGGCTTCGGTCTAAAGGAAGTCGGCATCATGGGTACTCATGTGTTGAACGCTTTCGACCTTCACTCGCGCTATTCGTTTGATGGTTCATTGGTATTAGGAACTTGAACGGGCGGCTGCGCGGCATTGCCAGGCGCCCCGGGAGCCGGGTTCGACTCGCCGCCGTCCAGATCCTTGGTGGCTTGCGCAGCGACTTGGGCGATATTGAGGCTGATTTCCTGCTTCACACCGCCGCGTTCGATGGTCACTGTGACGTGGTCCGATGTTTGAATGGTATTGAACACGTCTTGGCTGCGCTGCGGGTCATCCAAGGCGGTGCCGTTGATGGCGGTGACCAAATCGCCGGGCTTCAGTCCCAGTTTCATGAATATTTGCCGATTACGGCCCGGGTAGGCGCGAAAGCCGCGCAATTTGCCGGCGGCATTGTCGTACGAAGGTACGGTGCGCATGACCTGATCGAGAATGCCGGGATCCTGCTGCACCAGACGGCGGATATTGTCCACGGCCGCTACGGTGCGAGCATCCGCGCCGCCTTGGCGGCGCATCACCGGCGGGGCGTGCATGCCGGGACCCAACAGTCGCGGTAGTAGTAAAGTCTCCAATGCGCCGCCCCGATCGAGAATGACATGATCGAGATAGACTGAATGCAAAGAGGCGCCGCCGACATTGTCGCCAACCGAATACACCTTGGAGGGGCCGCCGTCGCTGATAATCGCCACACCGCGTTTCGGATCCTGGCTTGCGATGGTCCCTGCCAGCAGCAGATTGGCCGTGGATTGCGGCGCATGAGCCGGGTCTTGAGTGGTGGGGTCGGCGGTCGCCACGCCAAACAGGTGGGCGGAAACGATGCTCTGCACGTCAAGCGCAGGGCGCTGCATGCGCGTCAGGACTTGGTTTAGCACCGGTTGCGGGGATCTGACGGGCCCGCCGCCAAGCAGTGCAATGGCGATGCGCGCGAACTCCACGGCGATCAGCGCCGCCAGGGCCAGCGACACTAATCTGGGGCCGTTGCCCTGTAGACGGGACAGCCATTCACTGGAGCGTGTATCGAGCATGGTGGGGTCTTGATAGCTGCCGTAATTGACAATCATACGGGTTACTCGCTTGAGCGCTCAAGCATTTGTTTTTACTTGTTAAAGTAATGTGATACCAATCAGCGACAGGGAACTTCGGGAGGGGTTTTGCCGGCACGTCTTGTAAACAGTACTAACGCACCCTATAAACTGATGATTCATGAGTGACATCGAACGTGGCAGGGAAGGGACGGGGCTGGTCGTCGAGGAAGCGGCGCCTAAGCTGAAGCGTCCACCTCTGTACCAAGTCCTGCTGATCAATGACGATTACACTCCCATGGAGTTTGTCGTCGACATCCTGCAACGTTTCTTTGCTATGGACCGCACCAAGGCCACTCGCGTTATGCTGGAAGTGCATACCAAGGGGAAAGGCGTGTGTGGGGTCTTTACTTATGAGATAGCAGAGACCAAGGTGGCTCAAGTGATCGCGTACGCGCGACAACATCAGCATCCGCTGATGGCAACGCTAGAAGAGGCGTAAAGTGCTCAGTCAAGAACTCGAATTTTGCTTAAA
>JAYTXS010000052.1:0-3050 GCA_043742845.1 Gammaproteobacteria bacterium | reverse complement strand
GCCGTCGGATGACTCGCCGCACTGCCTTGGCGCACCACGTTGGCATAGCCATTCACACCAGGGCGCGTCTCCGTGTAATCGTGGTACAGCATGAAGGCATGAGTCTGGGGCTGCTGCAGGAAGTACACGATATCGCGGTCCTGGTGGGCGCGCTCCGACAGCCGCTCCTGTTCGGTCTCGCCCTTGAACGGCGCCTCCCAGCTTAGCTGTGTGGTCAAGGGCTTGGGCAGCGCCGCGGCTCCCAGCTGTGCGCCTTTGACGGCGCGCAGTTCAAGCGGTGCCTCGCCGCTTCCGGCATGCAGAAAGCTGATGGCGATCCGCCCATCCTTTTCCGTTAGGATTTGCGATGGCACCGTCAACGCTACAACTTCATATCCGGGCGGCAGCACCACCTTGTTGCGTTTCACTCCAAGTGGCCGTGTGAAGATGAGGGTCTTGCCGTCCGCGTGGTAGCTGTTCGCGTCCTTGTAGGTTTTGAGAATTACGATGCGGCCCGTGCCGTGTTCCGGCACCGGCCGTGCCAAAGTTACCTTGATGTAGTCTGTGGCTAGATCCGCGTCCGTCATCAAGGGATCTGTGCGGGCCTGTGCGCCGCTGACCACTTCGAATGGCAGCGCCGTTCCGAGCATTGCGTCGTGCACACTTTCGTCGCTCGCGGCACTCCCCTTGCGGATCGGGTTGTAGTAGAACTTCGCGCCGGCGGTGGTTGCGGACACTTCGTAGTAAATCTTGAAACTGGCCGTATCGGGCTGCAGCAATTCGTAGCGCGTGTACTCATCCGCTTCTGTTTGGCCGACGGCGGTGGGAAAATACATGCCGTCATTCGTTGCTTGAGCTTTGGCGCCGGTGTGGAGGAGCGCAGCGAGGCACAGCGCAAGGGTCAAATAAGCGCTTTTCATAGGGCCTCGCTATTCGAGCGCAGGTGCGCGAGCAACAGTTCATTGACCGCGGTCGGTGCCTCCATGCTCGCCATGTGACCGGCGTTGCCGATGGTGTGCAGAGTCGCATCGGGGATCTCGGCGGCGAGACGTTGCGCGATGTCCTTGAAGTCCGGCAGGTCCAGCTCACCCAGGATAAGCAGGGTCGGGCTCGACACGGCGGCAAGGCACTTGATCGCCGGCGACGCCGATCTGCGCACCGGATCGGTATGGTGCCAATGCCAGGCGCTGTAGCGATCGACCATGGCACTGAGCGCGGCCGCAACGCCCGGATCGCGCCGCGCCGGCGCGAATAGCTCGTGCGCCAGCCACAGTTGTCTCGCGGCGTGAATGTCGCCGGCGCGGGCCGCGGCCATTATGGGATTCATTTGTCGATTCCATGAATCGCTCCAGGAAAATCCTTCCAGCGCAGGATCGATCAGGGTCAACGAATTCACGGCGCTGGGCTGATCCAGGGCGAAGCGCAGCGCCAACCGTCCGCCCATCGACAGACCAACGATGTGAGCCGGAGCCGCATCGAGGAAATTGAGCAAGCCCAGAAGGTCGGCGGAATGGCTATACGGGCCCGTAGGCATGCTGGAACCGCCGAAACCGCGAACGTCGTAACGAATGGCGCGGAACTCGCGTTGCACTGGCGGCCATTGCGCATCCCACATCGCTGCGTCGAGGCCGAGGCCGTGGATGAACACGACGGGTTCACCGGCGCCGGCGACGGAGTAACGCAGCTCGCCGCCGTCGGTGCAGCCGAAAGTCGAGGCGGTCATTTGAGCTGCGCCAGCCACAGTTCGCTGTCCGGCCATGCGGACTCGGACGGCTTCGCCACCATCAAGAAAATTAAAGGATTAAAGGCCATTTGGCTGAAGCATAGAGGGTAAACCTTCACCGGCGGCTAAAGGTGCACGTCAGGTCGCATTCGCGATCAGCAGCACATTGGCAAACGGTGTTCCCTGGCTCATCGGTTTGACCTCGCTGTCGAATCCGCATTCCTTCAGCACTATCCGCCATTGAGCAACGCTGCGGCAGTGCTGGGTGACAATCGAGTGCCCGCGCAACAGCATCACCAGCTTGTCGCTGCACTGGCCGTAACGAAAGCGCAGTCCGGCGCCGGCGTCACCGACACGCATCAGCAGCAGCCCCCGTGCGGGCAGCGCAACGCGCACCCGCCGCAAGACTTCGAGCTGCTCCTGCGGATCCAAATAATGCAGGACATCGAGAATGACGACAGCGTCTGCCGCGCCAAAAGACGCACTGCGGATGTCGGTCTGCGATACCTCGGAGGCGGATCCCAGCGCGCGCCGGGCACGTTCGACGTCGCGGGCCATCAGTTCGATGCCGCGCATCGACCCGGTGCGCGGCGCAGGCGGCCAACCCCACGGCCAGTTGCCGCGCTCGTAGCAATGTTCGGCGGCCCGCAGCTGCCTTGGTTGAGCGCCACGGCGAGACGCTGCGCCATCGGCCGGCCTATTGTTTCTGCTGTTCCAATGGGTAGGTGCGAGGCGGGTCGGTGTTGGGCGCTGGCGCAGCGGCTGGCTGCGCAGCTGAGGAAGCCGGCATATCGGCCTGTGGTGCGGGCGAACCTCGAACCGCGGTGTGAGTCGCCTGCGCCAGTCGCTCTAGAAAGCGTTGTGCCGTCGCCGGGGCGGCGGGTGCCTGGCCCGAGAATATTTCCGTCGCCGTGACGCCGCTCTTGCCGTACAGGGCCGCATTTGCCGAGCGATCGATCGAGATGACACTGCCGTCCAGAGCGATGCCGCCGAACAAGCCGCGGGTGCGTGCGTAAGAATAGATTTCCGCATTGAAACCTATGTCGGTGGCCGCCGACCCTTGCCGCCCCACAGGCCCGGTGGCGACAGACGCATCGGCGCCCAGAGTCAGCTTGCCTCCGGCGATGCCTTCAATGCCGGTCTTGGTCGTGAACACCAGCACGATGTCGGAGGATTGTGCGCCCGCCTGGAAGCCCCAGCTGCCGCCCGTGAGTGAGACGAAAGTTGGGTTGCTCCACGGCGAATTCAATTTGTCACGTACCACAAGTACGCCATTGCCGTGGCGGCCGCCGAATATGAAGGCAACCTTGGTAACGTCGGGAATGACGGCTATGCCGTAAGCACGGGA
>JAYTXS010000051.1:0-3887 GCA_043742845.1 Gammaproteobacteria bacterium | reverse complement strand
TGCTCGACCTGCAAAGCGCGCGTTTGATTGAAGGTGGGTGTGCCGCCTAGGGCAGATGCGAAATCGTTGAAGTCGATGAGAAAGTCATCCCAGCCATTGTCGCCCGACGACGAAGGCTCCAGGGTGAACATGGGGCCGTTATAACTCACGCTGAACAGAGAACCGCGGTCCTGGTGCAGCCGGCTGGCGCCGCTGACAACGTTGCAGCGGTAGCGATGCTCCTTATAGTACGACCTGCAGAAGCTAAAGTACTCGGCGAGCACTCTTGGATAATCCGCCTGCGCAAACGCCCACAGGCTGTACGTATGCCGCGCCTTCCACGCCTCGCTCGGCATGTCACGCAGCCACTCGTGCGCGTATAGCACCACGCCGCGGGCGGCCCGGTCCAGGGTGGCGCGCAGCGCGCGCTGCACACCCGATAGCATCACATTGCGTAGGCCGGGTGCGGCGAGGACACTGCCGACGGTGGAACCGAAAGCCGGCAACACATTGCGCATCACGGAATTACGCACCTGCCAAATACCGGAACGGCTCACCGACGCCGTTTCGTCGAGCGTGCGGCGCTCGACGGTGATCTTGTCGGTGAAGGGCGAAATATGCAGACGTAGCGCCCCCGGAGCTTGCACGATGGATGTGAAGCGACTGGAGAATTCTTTGAGTGAGAGCACTTGATAGTCGATCTTCACCGGTGTCAGGGGTCGTACGCGAAGCACCACTTCGTGCACCACGCCCAATAGGCCGAAGCTCGAGCGCAGCACGCGCATCAGGTCGCGCTCCCGCTCCGTGACGACCATTTGCTTGCCCTGCGGCGTGATCAATTTGATTTCCGTGACGCAGGACGACAGCTGCGCGACGCCTGCGTCGAAGGAGGCCTGCGGCAAGGTAGTGACGGCCACGGCGCCCAAGGAAATCTGGCCGATTTCGGGGGTTAGCGGCAGTTCCAAGCCACGCTCGGCGAGTGCGCGCACCAGCGTGCCCACGCGCACGCCCGCCTGCGCACGGACAAAGGTTTCACCGAATTCGATGATTTTATCCAGCGCACCGGTGTCGACCGTCGTGCCGCCGTCGCCGCCCACGCAGCGAGTCTGCGAATAGTCGGCGCCGACGATGCGAATCGGGGTGGGATAGCTTTTGCTCTTGCCGAGAAGGATGGGAATGTCCTCGAAGCACTTGACCTTGAGGACGAGCCGCGGGCGGCGATAAATACCCGACGAATCCGCGCCCGGCGAACGAGTGACTCTACTAACCATATTCTTCCCCCGGCAAGACGTACCTAAAGCGAATGCTGCGTACTGTCAGGGGGACACAAAACCGGACGGCTTTGGCGTGCTTAAAGCACTGATTAACTGGCGACCCCGCTATCGTCAGGCTTCCCTTGAGGAAACCCCTTAGACCGGTGGCTTTGCGTCCCCACCTTTCGGCGGGTTTGCCCTTGAACAGCGCGCCTACTATGCGACCGATCCGGCGTCCGTGTAAAGAGCTTTTTTAGCCCATCAAAAGTAACGTTTCGGCGTGTTCGACGGCCTCCGGGGTGCCGCACATCACCACCACATCGCCTTCCTTGAGCAGGGTATCCGGGCTGGGTTCGCGCCCGACGATGCCGTCGCGGCGCACCGCGCTGACGGACGCCCTCGAACCGCGCGCAGCGAGCTCGGCAATACTGCGGCCCACCGCCCAGGCATGCGGTGGCAGGATGACGCTGTGCAATTCCTCGCGAAACGCATGGCTCTCGTCGAGGCGTTCGGCGTTCGCCGCAGGAAAGTACTGGCGCAGCATGCCGTAGCGGCTGCTGCGGATATCGTTGACCGTGCGGATGACCCGCGGTACCGGCAGTTTGAGCAGCAGCAAAAGGTGGGACAACAGCATCAAACTGGCCTCGAAGGTCTCCGGCACCACTTCAGTCGCACCAGCGGCCTGCAATTGTTCCAGCTTGGTGTCGTCCTGGGTACGCACCAGGACCGGAACGTCGGCCCGAACTTGGCGAACGCCTCTCAGTATGCGCAGCGCCACCTCTGGGTTGGCAAAGGTGATCACCACGCAGCTGGCATGCGCCAGGCCGACGTTCTCCAGCACCTTCACCTCGCCCGCATCGCCGTAGATGACTGGGTCGCCGGCCTGTCGGCCGACGCGAATACGATACGCGTCGAGGTCAAGGGCGATGTACTCGAAGCCCGTTTGTTCGAGCACGCGCCCGATGTTCTGGCCGACGCGCCCGAAGCCGCAAATCACCACGTGATCCCGTTCCGCGACGGCGAGAGTTGCCTGGGTCTCGCGCATGGCTTCGCTGTGCGGCGGGCCGGATTCGCCCAGCAGCGCGCGCGTAATGCGGCGATTGTGCCGGATGAGCAGGGGCGAGAGGACCATGCTGAGGACGATGGCCGCGAGCAGTGGCTGGGCGACGCCGGGATCGAGCAATTCGCGCCGCAATACGAGAGTCAGGAGCGCGAATCCGAACTCCCCACCCTGGCTCACGACCACGCCGGTGCGCAGCGATTTGAACCAACTCTTGGTTGCCGGTTTGCTGACCAGAGTGACTACCGCCGCCTTGAGCAGCAACATGCTGGCCAGAATCGCCGCCACCAGGGGGAAATGCCGCAACAGCAATCCCACATCGAGCAGCATGCCGACGGTGATGAAGAACAAGCCCAGCAACACCTCTCGATACGAACGGATGGTCGCTTCGATCTGGTGTCGAAATTCGGTTTCCGCGAGCATCATGCCGGCGAGAAAGGCGCCGAGCGCGAGCGACAGTCCCACCGCATGGGTGGCCCATGCCGACGCCAGCACCGCCAGCAACACGGCCAGCGAAAATAATTCCGCGGAGCGCACCGAGGCGATAACGAGAAACAACGGGCGCAGCAGCCAGCGTCCGGCGGCGAGCACCGTGAACAAGGCCAGCAGTGCGATACCGACGGCGCCGCCGATGTGCCTGGCATCGGCGGTCGCGCCCCCGCCGGTCAGCACCGAAACCAAGGCGAGAAACAAGGGAAAGCTCAAATCCTGAAACAGGCAAATCGCCACGGCGAGGCGTCCGTGCGTACGGTTATTCTCCGACTGTTCGGTGAGTTGCGAAATGATGATGGCCGTCGAGGACATGGCCACCGCGCCGCCGATCACCACGGCCACGGCAGGCACGACATCGAAAATCAGGACCAAACCCGCCGCCACGATTGCCGTGGTGACGAGCACCTGTGCGCCGCCGACGCCGAGCACTTCCCAGCGCATGGCCACCAGGCGCGGCAAAGAGAACTCAAGCCCCAGAGTGAATACCAGGAATACCACGCCGAAATCCGCCAGCAGCTGCGTGGTCTCGCTATCCTGTGCCAGCGCGAGGGCATGCGGTCCGAGCAGCATCCCGACCGCGAGATAGCCCAGAATGGCCGGCAATTTGAGCTTGCGCACGCCCGCGACCACGCACACGGAAGCAGTGAGCAGAATCAGGATTTGTAACAGCGGATCGCTGTGCATGGGGTCCTCCACTGCTAGCATATAGCCATGCCTCCAAGTATGACCGTCCTCGATCTCGAAGGAGAAGGCGACGACTGGCGCAAATCGAAGCTGCGCTCAAGCGAATTCCTGCCTGGAATTACTGCAAAAACTCCTAGCAAGAGAGCGCCCGCCGTCAGAACCACTGCACGCTGAGCCAAGTTTGCAAGGGCCCGTCGGCGAAGTCGGCCGCTGGGCCGTGCTACAAGGAGACGAAGCACGCGCCGTGATCGGCTTCTTCGGCCGCCTCGTCACGGTGTTGGGCAAGGCGTTCTCCAGGCCGCGCGCACTGCGTCCGTCCTCCCTGGCGCGGCACATCTATGAAACCGGCATCACTGCCATCCCCATCGTGTCGCTCATCGCCTTTCTTATCAGCGTGATCGTGGCTTACTTGGGATCCC
>JAYTXS010000050.1:0-3015 GCA_043742845.1 Gammaproteobacteria bacterium | reverse complement strand
CGCCAATCGTACTCATAGACAAACAAATTGGCCGGCGACACCCATCGCAAGTTGCCTTTGTCGAGAACGGCGATGCGCTGTTCTGGGGTCGCCGCGTCCAAGTCTCCGGCAATGGGCGCACCCGCTTCCGTCGCGCCCACCTCCTTGTTGGCATTTTCCGTGGCCAGCATCGCCAAGCGTCCGTCCGGACCGTACTTGAGATCCTCGATCGTCCCGCCGAAATCCAGCAGCTTGTTGAGCCCGCTGCCGTCGGCCGCCACTGTATACACCGCGCGTGCGTGACTTCCCGGAATCCGCAGGCTAAAGCTCAAATGTTTGGAGTCGGGAGCCCAGGCGGGAGCGCCCGGCCAACACTGCGCAACCGCACCGCAGGGCAGTGCAATCTTGGTCGCCGCACCGTCGCGCACGCGTCTGATCACCAGTGCCCGCAGCGGCGGATAGAAGCCGTTCGGCGGCGAGTCGCCTTCGATCGACGCCACCCACTGGGCATTGGGCGAGATCTCAATGCGTAGAAATCTGTGCACCAGCTGCGGCGCAGCGGGCGCAGTGTCAGCCGAAGCCGCCGCAGCCGCCGCAGCCGCCGCCAAGACCAATACTGCCGCCCGGATCACTGCGAATGTAATGCCGGCGCCGCAAGCGCGCCGCAGAATGACTCTCCGTATTCTCATGGATTCCTCTCAGGGAGCTCGATTGAATTTCAACACCAGCGTTGCGCAGCCGAGTAAACCTGCGCCCTCGATCCACGCCAACCAGCGGTTCATATTGCTCGACACGCCGAACTTGGCCGATGCATGCAGCGCGCGGTGAGCGAGCCAGCCATAGCCCAGCAGTATGCAGAACTCCGGCAGCATCGAGGTCGCCGCCAATATCAGCATCTGCGGCACCACCGCTTGCGCCGGATCGATGAACTGCGGCAGCAGCGCCAAAAAGAACAGCAGTGCCTTGGGATTGGCGAGCTGCAATGTGAGCGCTCCTAAGTAGACGCGGCGACGATCACCCGGCTCCGCCGGCGCGGTATCCCCGAGCGCCACAGCGTGACTGGCGCCGGCCGAGAGCAGCGCCTTGACTCCTAGATAAATCAGATAGGCCGCACCCGCCCATTTGGCAATGGTAAAGAACTGCGCGCTGGCGGCGATGAGCGCGCCCAAGCTGGTGGCCGACAACGTGAAGTAAATGGCATTCGCGCTGATGATGCCGGCCGCCGCCGGCAGCGCACGCCGCAACGCCCCGCGCACGCCCTGCGACACCACGTAGAACACCGCCGGCCCCGGCGACAAGGACAGCGCCGTCTCCATCACCAAAAACAACAGCCAAGTTTTAAACGTCATGATTGCATTTCCGATTGCAGAGCCGTTAGCCTACCAGCATGCATAAAAAATACCTCACCCGGCCAATGGGCAATTCTTGGCTGACTGACATCTCCCGGCTCATGGGCGCCTGCTGTCTCTGCGTCGCCGCCGGCACCGCGTTCGGCGCGCCGGCATCGGTCGAATCGCGGATCTCCGCGCAGAACTCCCTGTTTGAGGAGTACTACCAGTCCGAGCTTAAGGCGCACCCCGAACGCGCGACAGGCTACGGCGACTACCGCTACAACGATAGGCTGGACGACTACTCGCTCGCGGGGATTGCCGACCAGCAGGCCAGGGACCAATCCTTTTTCACCCGTCTGGAGGCAATTCCCACCGCGGGTCTCCCCGAGCAAGACGTGCTATCCCATGCGGTGCTGCGCGCCACGCTGCGCCAGCGCATGGAGAATCATACCTTCAAGGAATTCGAGATGCCGGTGAGCCAGATGGATGGCCCGCACGTGCGCCTCGCCGACTTGCCGTTGGCTGTGCCCTTCGATTCGGTAAAGCAGTACGAGGACTACATCGCGCGCCTGCATCAAGTACCGCGCGTCTTCGCGCAGACCCAAGAGGTATTGCGCGCGGGCTTGAAGGACAACCTCATGCCGGTGCGTTTTCTCATCGAGAAAGTTCCCGAGCAATGTCAGGGAATCATCGCCGCAGATCCGTTTCTGTTGCCCACCCAGAAATTTCCATCGAGTATTTCCGCGGACGATCAGCAGCGGCTGACCCGGGCGATCACCGATGCGGTCAACAATGAAGTGCTGCCCGCCTACCGGGCATTTGCGAGTTTCATCATTGCGGAGTACGCGCCTCACGGCCGCACCGTGCTCAGTGCCGCCTCGCTGCACGGAGGCGCGCGCCGTTACCTCAACGACATCCATAGCCGCACCACGGTCAGCGATCTTTCTCCCGAGCAAATTCACCAGATCGGTCTGCGAGAGATCGCGCGTATCCAGGCCGAAATGACCGGCATTGCGCATACGGCAGGTTTCGCGGATTTGGCCGCCTTCCGCGCATCAGTCGAGTCCGACCCCAAGTACAAGCCCACTTCGGCCGAGCAAATCGTCGAAGTCTTCCGCCAATACGTCGATCAGATGCAGCCCAAGCTGCCAACCCTGTTCACTTACATCCCGGGTTCCCCGGTCACCGTCGAAGCCATGCCGGCATTCCAGGCAGCCAGCGCCACTCACTACCAAACCGGCACCCCGGACGGCAAACGCCCCGGCCGCATCGTAGTTTCCGTCTCCAACTTTGCCCAGCGCTCGCTGATCGACGACGAAGCCACGGCATACCACGAGGGCATTCCGGGACACCACATGCAGCTGTCGGTGGCGCAGCAGATGGTCGGCCTGCCCAAGTTCCGCCAGCATAGCCAGAACTCCGGATACATCGAGGGTTGGGCCCTGTATGCCGAACAACTCGGCAAGGAAGTGGGCTTCTACCAGGATCCGGTGAGCGACTACGGCCGCCTCTCCAGTGAGCTGTTTCGCGCGGTGCGCTTGGTAGTCGATACCGGACTGCATTCGGAAGGCTGGAGCCGCGATCAAGTGGTCGCTTTCTTCCGCCAGTCCGGTGCCATCGACGAGCCCACCATACAGTCCGAAACGGATCGCTACATCGCGTGGCCGGCGCAGGCACTCTCGTACAAGTTGGGACAATTGAAGTT
>JAYTXS010000049.1:0-3028 GCA_043742845.1 Gammaproteobacteria bacterium | reverse complement strand
TGCTCATCGAGCAGCGTCTCGAACAGGCCGCCGTTCGCGTCGAAGCAGGAAGAATACAAAATCGTATCCTCCATCGACAGGTAGGCGCTGAGGCGTTCTTCGAGTTCGCGGTGTATGCTTTGCGTGCCGCAGATGAAGCGCACCGACGCCATGCCATAACCGAACCGATCAAGCCCCTCGCGCGCGGCCTGCAGCACATCGGGATGGTTGGCCAATCCCAAGTAATTATTGGCGCACAGATTGATCATTTCACGGCCGTCGGCGAGGCGCACGACCGCGCCCTGCGCCGAACCGATGACGCGCTCGCGTTTTAACAGCCCGGCCGCGTCGAGGGCTTGCGTGTCGCGCGCAAGCCGCTCACGAAATGTCGTTAGCACGGGTTTCATGAATACCGAGTTGGGACTTGCATAGCGCTATTATAACGGCTTATGCCAACTGATGATAAAGCCGACAATCACCGCCTCGATAAGTGGCTATGGCATGCCCGTTTTTACAAAACGCGCAGCCTGGCGACCGCGGCCATCAATGGCGGGAAAGTGCATTTGAATGCCGAGCGGATCAAGCCCGCGCACCCGGTTCGCGTCGCAGACCGCGTGAGCCTCGCGCAGCAGGGCATGGTGGCCGAGTTCGAAGTGCTGGGACTGCCGCGGCGGCGCGGACCCGCCGCCGAAGCACAGGCGGCGTATCTCGAGACCCCCGCCAGCGCAGAGCGCCGCGCACGGCTTCTGGAACAGTTGCGGCTCGCTAAAGGTTCGCGGCCTCGCTCCGAGGGACGGCCCGACAAGCGCGATCGACGGCTGTTGATGCGGCTGCAACGGGACCAAACCTAGCCCGGCAAGACGGGCGGGGGGCTTAGGCCCATAGATCCGCCATACTCTGCGGATCGTCCATGTCGCAATGGTCGGCGGATTCGGGCTGCACACTTTGCCACTGGGCGTTGTGCCAAACCGCACTCGCGATTCCCGCCGTGGGCAACTCTCGTGCTTGCGGTTTGGGACCCAAGCGGCTGGCAATTTGACTCAGCCCCGGGTTGTGTCCGCAGATCATGATGTGGATGAACGCGGCATCGCAAGCTGTCAGCAGGCGCCACGTAGTTTCAGGTGTGGCCAAGTACAATTCGCGCGCGCATTGCACCTGCTTTGCGTCCATCTCGCAAGCTTGGGCGACAATTTCGGCGGTCGCCCAAGCGCGTTCCGCAGGGCTCACCAATATCAAGTCCGGTACGAGGTCGCGGTAGACGATACGCGCCGCCATTTCCCCCACCTCGATGCACCCTCGGCGCGTCAAAGCGCGCTCGAAATCCTCCGCGCAGAAGTCGATGGATTGTGCTTTCCCATGCCGCAGCAGCGTCAGTCTGCGTGTACCCACAGGTGACCATCCTCGATTTTGGTGGTGAATACCCGCACCGGTTCGTATGCCGGGGGCGTAAGCGCTTCGCCGGTGCGCAGACAGAAGCGCGCGCCGTGGCGCGGGCAAATGATTTCCGTCCCCTCGATGGCACCGCCGGTCAGTTCCGCCCCATCATGAGTGCAGATGTCCTCGATGGCGAAGTAGGCTCCGCCGCTGCGGACCACTGCAATCATGCGGCGGCCCGCGGCAATAGATAGGGTTTGTCCGTCGCTCAAGGCAGCGGCGAGTCCCGCGTCGATCCACTTCACGGCCGTTCCTTCACTTGCGGCAGGTGCTACATCATGCCGGTTTGCAGGCGCGCTTCATCCGACATCATGGTTTGGTTCCACGGCGGATCGAATACCAGCTCGACATTCGCGTGCGCCACGGTGGGGACAATCTGCACCTTGTCGCGCACGTCCTGCACCAGCACCTCGCCCATGCCGCAGCCCGGCGCGGTCAAGGTCATTTTAATATCGACATTGCGCGATGCGTCTTCGTTCTTGCTGACGTCGCATTCGTATACCAACCCTAGATCGACGATATTGACCGGGATTTCCGGGTCATAGCAAGTTCTCAGTTGCTGCCAGATGATGTTCTTGATGTCCTCCTCGGACGCGCCCGGCGGCACTTCGGGCGGCGTGGCCGCCGTCTTGCCGATGGCGTCGGCATCCTTGCCCGCGATGCGGAACAGATTGCCGTCGATGTAGACGGTGAAGCTGCCGCCCAGCGCCTGTGTGATGTAGCCCACCGACGCTAATTTGAGGTTCACCTCGACCCCGGCGGGTATGGCCACTGCCTTGACCTCGCGTTGCACGACAATGGGTTCGTTTTCGTAGGAGTGCATCGTGTGGCCGCTCATTCAGTGCTGACCGCAGGCGGCGCCTGCGGGTGGGTGGGTTGCAGCGCGGAAGCAAGGGTATGCCAGCACAGGCTCGCGCATTTCACGCGTGCGGGATACTCCCGCACTCCGGACAGCGCGGCGAGCTTGCCGAGTTCGTCCGCAGCGGTCGCCGCATCGTCCGTGAGCAGCTGATGAACGCGTTCGAACAGCTGCATCGCTTCGGCGCGAGTTTTGCCCTTTACCGCTTCAGTCATCAACGAGGCCGACGCGGTCGAAATCGCGCAACCCTGGCCCTCGAAGCGAATCTCGCTGATGGTATCGTCGGCCAGGCGCAGACGCACCGTCAGACGATCCCCGCACATGGGATTGAATCCCTCCACGGTGGCGTCGGCGGGTTCCAAAGCGCCGAAATTACGCGGCCGGCGGTTGTGGTCGAGAATGACGTCCCGATACAGATCGTTGAGTTCCATGGCTTTAAGCGAAGATCTTGCGCGCCCGTTCGATTCCGGCGGCAAGCCTGTCGATTTCCTCGACTGTGTTGTAGAAGGCGAACGACGCTCGGGCCGTTGCCGGCAACGCGAAGAATTCCATCACCGGCATGGCGCAGTGGTGGCCGGCGCGAACGGCAATACCATCCTCGTCAAGAATGGTTCCCAGGTCGTGCGGGTGCACGCCCGCAACCACGAATGATACCAAGCTCGCTTTAGCGGCTGCGGTGCCGATGATTCGAAGCCCCGGAATCCGGCTCAAGACAGTCGTGGCGTGCTCCAGCAACGCAGTCTCGTGCGCATGCGC
>JAYTXS010000048.1:0-5364 GCA_043742845.1 Gammaproteobacteria bacterium | reverse complement strand
TTTCGGCGATGAGAACGCGATGAGCGCCGATAACGGCAATGTGGCGCAGCATGGCATCGGCGTCAGCGGATTCACCTCTACGCCATACAATGTGTCGGTTGAGCGCGCCGCTGTTTGAATTCATCCAGGAATGAACATCCCGGCCTAAGCAACCTAAGCCGCGGCTAGGAAATGCTCAGCTCGAAGATCTGCTTGGGCGTGCCGTGGAGGCTTTGGGAAGGCCCCTGCGCCTCAATCAAGAATCTATCTGCGCTTTGAGCGACATTTCGAATGTTTTGCCGAGAGCTCCTGCCGAATAGACGCTGGTAAAACCATGGTCCAGCAGAATCCGCGCATTGCGCGCGGTATTCAGCAGTAAGTCTTCCTCCGGTAAATGCATGCCGGGAACGAAGCGCTCCACCGAACTCGGCCTGCTTAAATGCGCGTGGGACTCAGTCATGCCAGGCATGAGCGTGGCTCCCTCGGCATCGATAACACGGACAGCGTCGCGCGACAACCGCGAAGCGTCCGCTCGAGCAATGGCGGCGATTCGATTGTCCTTGACCAGCACCGCTCCTGGATACGGGGCAGCACCGGTGCCGTCAAAAATTCTTGCATTGATGAAAAGAACCATTACCTCATATCCCGCTCGTGCCATGGCGCCCAGAATTCCCGCACTCGGTTTGGGAGTGCGCACTTGTGTTTTGCGGTCGACTGCGACTAAGCCGAATTTCAGACGATAGCCGAACAGCCACTCAAAATTGTCCAGCAAACTCCAATGAATGTATCTGCGCACGTCAATTCCATCCGAAATACAGCGCGCAACACCCTGAACCGCCGCCTTGATGTAGGCGACGCGGCGGGTGTCATCTTCGGTCGCAATACCATTTTCCGTGACGAACACGGGTTTACGGGTCGCGGCGGCGGCGTAGTGAATTGTATTTTCTAGACCTTGCGGATAAAACCCCTCTCCCATTTGAGTCAGTTCGGCGCCCGCGCGAGCCGGCAGCGGGCCGTCTTTTCCGATCAAGGATCGCCCATAGGTTTGCACACCGACATAATTGCTGTGCGCAGCCGCCTCCAGCCAAGCGGCATAGCACTCCTGGCGCTTGACATCGCGCTGACTGTCGGCTCCCACCGCCTGATTATCTATTATCGCGATATTCACGCCCACCGGAAATTTGCCCGGACCCGATTTGATGGCCGCATAGCGGTCACGGTGCGCTCGCAACAACTGTGGTTACATTTTTTTAAGGATCGCCCGCGAATATACTAGAGAACCGGTCAGATCCCGAAGCGAGCGCCGCCGAACGCAGCATCCCGTCCTGTGCGGCAGTAATGGACGGCGGCAATCTGAGCCAGCGAATCACCAGCGGTATATTGGGTTCGTTCAACGTCGACGCGACGCTGATGAGATCTTCGATATGCCGAACGACGCGCTCGCAATATTTAGTAAACAATTGCGGCGATTGAGGATGTTCCCAACCGCCCATGGCAGCAAACCAGCGAGGCGTGGTGCCGTGATTGAACGTGACCACCGGAGCTACGCCATGCTCATGACACGCGGCGAGAACACGACGGTAGTGCTCGAGCTCGGAGAACAAATATTCGCCGGGTGCCGGTTCCACGCGCGACCATTCCACCGAGAACCGATAGCTGTTGAAACCTAAACTGGAAAGCAGGGCGATGTCGTCGCGGTAACGCTGGTACTGATCGCAGGCATCACCGGAACTCTGCGCAAAGATGGTGGGTTTGACGTGTTCCAGTGTCGACACGTCGCTGTTGGTATTGCTGCCCTCGACCTGATGTCCTGCGGTGGCAGCACCCCACAAGAATCTCTGAGGGAAACCGTGAGCCAGTTGCTTGCCGCCCGTTTCGTTTTTTTCCGCGGCGCTCGGGGAGGCGCCCAGCGTGGCAGCCGCATATCCGGCCAAGCTCAACAAGTCTCGACGACTTAGTAAGGAGTCCTTTTGCATACTCTCTGATTCCCCAAAATTTGTTCCGCCGAGCGTATTGAATCATTAAGGGCAGGGGAATTCGATTTTCCAGACTGCATCATTCGGCGCTGCCGCATCATCGATCGGCAGCTACTCGGTGCATTGACGCCGCCAAGTCAACGCGAAGGCCGCGCCGCACCTGCAACGACGAACGGCACCATGGCAATCAGAACCGTGGCACTGGAGCCGCCACCCACCAAAAAGCTGCCTGCAATCAATGCACCAAACACCGGGCGCAGGCACCCAACGGCGACAGCGGCTGCCACTGCCGTGCCGCGCAGGGTCGCTGGAGTTTTGCACCACCAAGGCGTCAATGTCGCGCGCACGCATTTCCGAGCGTACGGCGCGCCAGCGGCGTTCGAGTTCATTCAGCGATACCGCATTGACCGCGCGGTTCTGGGGGGGTGGGTCATATACGCTTACACGACATGTTCAGTGAGCAACGAGGTTCAGCATGGCATCGGGACGCCTCGCAAGGAAGTGGCCCAAGTTATCCCGCACGATGTCATGGGCTTGGTCCAAATAGATATCACTCATGCCGCCAAGCAACGGCGTGATCATCACCCGCTCGGCGCGCCATAGGGGGTGTTTGGGTGGCAGCGGTTGATGGCGGAACACATCAAGTGCAGCGCCCGCCAGGCGCTTATCGCGCAGCGCAGCTGAGCGCGGTCGAATACAGCGTCAATTCCGTGCGGTACTCGCGGTGTGGCGGATACGCCAAGCACTCGGCGATGGCACCCACGCCCACGATAACTACCGTCTTACCCAAGAGCAGCGGTTGCGGCCAGCGCTCTCATCGCGCTTCCGCCTGGTTGCGCAACAGCCGCGGAAAGTCGCGCAGCATCGACAGCATCTGAAAAAACACGAGCTCCGACATCTGCGGCCCATGCATGGGGCTCGTTCGAGCATGCCGTTATCAAATTGAAAGCTGCGCGATCACCACCTCCGCATCGGCCAGGTGCGACAAAGCCGCCTCGCGATCGTTGGTCGCGAACGGCAAATTGAGCAGCGTCCGCCTCCCCAAGCGACCTTGGACCGTTGGCGAGCGCAAGGTCGGCAGATCGACCCTGAAATCCTGCACCACGTCACGCCGATGGGCTTCGAGGGCATCAATTTTGGGGGCATCTTGGTCTTCCCCCTGGAGCGCTACCGGTCACGATTGCTGCCATCGACATCGCCGCCACCGGCCACGATGGCCGCGTAACGAGGGCCACGTCAGTTTGTGATAATTTGCCTTATGCGAAGTTAACACTCTGATTATTAGGAGCTTTATACGGCAACTATAGCCCCCAGGGAGCGCTGGCGCTCCCTACGCCGCCTCGCGGAGCCGCCGCCACCGAGAACCGGCGGGCGGAGACCGAGTTTTGAAAACGGCACTTTTGACATCAATTGCACGCCCAAGCCAAATCGAACTGCATGAGCCACGCTTGGGAGAACCACTCTTCGTGTACTCTGATTTCCATGCTTGACGTACACCCGCCCCACGAACCCGTCCATGGTTGGAGAGACTTCTTCGTCCACATCGCGACGATCGTTGTCGGCCTGCTCATCGCCGTCGGTATTGAGCAGATCGTTGAGCGGATCCATTCGTACTACGAGCTGCGCGAGACACGCGAGGCTTTGGAACGCGAATACGATAGTAATCGCACAAAGCTGACCGCGGTTGAACTCGATTGGTTCTCGGCCCTTGCGAGTTTGCAGAATGATCTTGTCGTGCTGCAATACCTGCGTGACCACCTAGGGACGCCGCAGACAGAGCTGCCAGGCGATCTGCGTTGGGGGCTACACCCGTTCCTGTGGGACCACGCTATCTGGGACGCCGCCGTGGCGAAGGGAGTCGTTCGGCTGATGCCGATCGTGGAGGCCAATCGACACTCGGAATTTTACGGGTTGATGACGACGATGAGCGGGCAGTCGCTCTTGGAGTGGGATGCTATCAACGATGCCCATCGCTTTGCCCTGATGAACAGCGACCCCACCCGGCTGACACCACCCCAGCTCGACGAGGTCATCCGCCTGACTGGCGTGGCATTGGAGAAGCACATCCAGTTCGGCTTGTCGTTCGGTCGGTACGCACATGAAAATCCTGAGATGCCTCACCTCATCACATGGGACAAGATCGACGAGATACTGCCGAACAGCCTCCGGGAGGATCCGCTGGGCATGGCCGGCGCGCACCAGCGCAGCGACGCCCGCATCAAGAGTGCGCTGAGCCGTTTTGGCGGTGCGACCGAACCCCGTCCCTGATATTCGCGAGCAATCGACTCGAACTCGGGGTCCCGGGAGCAATGGAACCGGACACCGGGTTAAGGATCGATGCTCAGCCGATCGCCAAGCCGCCAATCCCATAAAGCGCTGCGAATGGCGTCGGCAGCGTTGCAGCAACCTTGGTTTGAGCAACAAGAACCGACGCGCCTGAAAACGGCCACTTGCGTGTTGCGGATCTGTGTTGCAGTATTAGACTTCCTCGCAACAGCTTTGTGCAACCATGCGAATCGGCTACGCCCGCGTCTCGACCCAGGATCAGGACACCGCCGCCCAGAGCGCGGCGCTCAAGGCCGCCGGCTGCGAGGTCGTGTTCCAGGAGAAGGCATCCGGAGGGCGCTGGGAGCGTCCGGAGCTGCATCGGCTGCTCGATCGGTTGCGCAAGGGCGATACCGTGGTCGTCTGGAAGCTCGATCGGTTGTCCCGATCCCTGCAAGACGTGCTGGTTCTCATGGAACGCATCCAGGAGAAGAAGGCCGGCTTTCGCAGCCTCACCGAGGCCATCGACACGACCACGCCGGCCGGGCGCATGATGATGCAGATGGTCGCCTCGTTTGCCGAATTCGAGCGCGCCATGCTCAAAGAGCGCACCAAGATCGGCTTGGATGCCGCCCGCAAGAATGGGCGCGTCGGTGGCCGCAAGTCCAAGCTCAAGCCGCGGCAGCAGCAGGAAATCGTTCAGATGGTCAAGAAGGGAAAGAAAACGGCCGCCGATGCCGCGCGTCTATTCGGGGTTCATCGGGCGACGGTCACTCGGCTTCTGCAGCGTCGGCTCGCTGCCTGACCGAAAGCGCGCAGTTATTCGGCCCAAAGTACCTGTATGCCAACCGCAGCGAATTCTTCGGGATCCTCATTCGAATGTATTGGGACGATCATCCCCCGCCACACTTTCACGCGCTCTATGGAGAGCACGAAGCCCAGTACAACATTGCGACGCTCGATACCATCCACGGAGCGTTGCCGCGCCGCGCTCACGCGCTGGTGGTCGAGTGGGCGTCGTTGCACAAAGATGAGCTGATGAAAAACTGGGACAGATGCCAAGTACCGGCCCCGGCAGTTCCCATCGAACCCTTGGAGTAGTCATCATGGCAACGTGGTCCATTGTCCGGTTCAACGTATTGGC
>JAYTXS010000047.1:0-6343 GCA_043742845.1 Gammaproteobacteria bacterium | reverse complement strand
CGCAGGTCTTGGCGACGCCGCTGGCCGGTAAGCATGCGGTAGTCACCGGCGCCAGTCGGGGAATCGGCGCCGCCATTGCCGCCGCGTTGGTAGGCGACGGTGTGCGCGTGACTCTTCTCGGGCGCGATACAGCCAGTTTGCTGGGCGTATCCTTGGCCTTGGGCGGCGCTGATCAGGCATTTGCAGTTGCAACCGATATCGCCGATACGGCGTGCGTGCAGAACGCCTTCGCCGCCGCGCGCAGCCACTTCGGTCCGGTGCATCTGCTCATCAATAACGCCGGACAGGGCGCAAGCGCCAAATTCACGGACACGGACGAGGCGCTCTGGCACCGGCTGATGGGTGTCAATCTGACGGGTACTTACCTCTGCACACGCCAAGCGGTGACTGACATGCTGGCGCAGGGCTACGGCCGGATAGTCAACATTGCGAGCACTGCGGGTTTGCGGGGCGGGGCTTATCTTTCGGCATATGCGACCTCGAAGCACGCCGTCATCGGCTTGACGCGCTCTCTGGCGCTGGAATATGCCACCCGCAATATCACGGTGAACAGTGTGTGCCCGGGCTTCGTGGATACCGACATCGTAAAGGAAGCGATCGCGAACATCAGGGGGAAAACCGGCCGCAGCGATAGCGAGGCGCTCGCGGCGCTGGTCGCCACCAACCCACAGCGCCGGCTGGTGCAGCCGCGTGAGGTCGCGGACACCGTGCTATGGCTGTGCCGCCCTGGATCTGAAAGCGTCAATGGTCAGAGCATCGTGCTGGCCGGCGGCGAGGTTACCTGAGCGGGCTGCCATGGCGAAGGAAAAGAAAAAATTGCGGTTGGTAGAGCCGCTCGCCGACGCCGAGACGCGCATCCACGACGATCACCATTTATCCGTGCGGCTGTGGCTGCGCATGCTCGCGTGCACCAATCGCATCGAGAATGTCGTGCGCCAGAATCTTCAGGCGAGGTTTGCGACGACGCTGCCGCGGTTCGATCTCATGGCGCAGCTCGAACGCGCTCCCCAGGGCTTAAGAATGAGCGAGTTGTCGCAGCGGATGATGGTGACCGGCGGCAACGTCACGGGCATCACCGACGGCTTGGAGAAAGAGGGCTTGGTGGTACGGGAAGTCGATCCGGCCGATAGGCGGGTGTTCTACGTCAAGCTCTCGTCGGAAGGTCAACGGCAATTCCGGAGAATGGCCGCCGAGCATGAGCAATGGGTGATCGAGCTATTCCAGGGCATCAGCGTGAAACACAAGAATCAACTCGTCGAACTGCTCGGCGAGATCAAGCAGCAAGTGCAATGACGAGCGGCTTCGCACCCAACCCTCGGCACTTTCTCTGGCAGCTGCAAGACCGCGTCGGGGTCATCACCTTGAATCGCCCGGAGCGCAAGAATCCGCTCACATTCGATTCCTATCAGGAACTGCTCGATCTGTTCCGCGCCCTCGCCTCGCCGCCCGCATCGGCCGCAGTACGCGCCGTCGTATTGACAGGCGCGGGCGGAAACTTTTGCTCGGGTGGCGATGTGCACGAAATCATCGGGCCTTTGACCTTGCGTGACCTCGCGGGACTGTTGGCTTTCACCCGCATGACGGGCGACCTCGTCAAAGCCATGCGGCAATGTCCGCAGCCGATCGTGGCCGCGGTGGATGGGGTATGCGCCGGCGCCGGCGCGATTCTCGCCATGGCCACGGACTTAAGGCTAGGAACGCCACGGGCCAAAACGGCGTTCCTATTCACCCGGGTGGGCTTGGCCGGCTGCGACATGGGAGCCTGCGCTATCCTGCCGCGAATCATCGGTCAGGGACGTGCATCGGAGTTGCTGTTCACGGGCCGATCCATGTCGGCGGACGAAGGCCTCGCCTGGGGATTCTTCAATCGGCTGCTTGCGCCGGAGACAGTATTGCCGGAGGCCATGCAGGTCGCCGCCGAGATCGCCTCCGGTCCGACGTTCGCCCATGCCATGACCAAGAAGATGCTGCACCAGGAGTGGAACATGCCCGTCGATGCGGCGATCGACGCGGAGGCCGAAGCGCAGGCGGTGTGCATGCAAACCGAGGACTTCCGCCGCGCCTACCGGGCATTCGCCGCCAAGCAAAAACCGCAGTTCGAGGGGAATTGACCGGTGTCACGCATTCGCGACTTCCTTGATTGGCCGTTCTTCGCGCCGGCACATCGTGAACTGGCACTCGAGCTCGACGCCTGGGCCGGGGAGCATCTCCCTCACCGCCACGCGCAGGACAGAGCCTCGGTCGACGCAGCGTGCCGCGCTCTCGTGCGCACGCTGGGATCCGGCGGCTGGACACGATACTCGGTCCCGGAGGGCGCCCGCTTCGATGTGCGATCGCTGGCGCTCATCCGCGAGACCCTCGCCTGGCACGACGGTCTCGCGGATTTCGCCTTCGCGATGCAGGGTCTTGGCAGCGGCGCGATCTCGCTCGCCGGTTCAGCGGAGTTGCAAGCGCGATACCTGCCGGATGTCGCAACCGGTCGATCGATCGCGGCCTTTGCCTTGTCCGAGCCCGATGCGGGATCGGACGTCGCCGCGATTCAATGCAGCGCACGGCTCGACGGTGATTCGTACGTGCTGGACGGCGAGAAGACCTGGATATCGAATGGTGGCATTGCTGATTTCTATTGCGTTTTCGCGAGGACACGCCCGGCGGAAGTTCGCCCCGATGGTTCCGTGACTGCGCGCGGTATCAGTGCTTTCGTCGTCGACGCCGGGATCGCCGGCTTCGACATCAAAGATCGCATCGACGTCATTGCGCCTCATCCGTTGGCTACGCTGTCTTTCTCCGGCTGCCGCATTCCGGCGACGCATCGGCTCGGCGCCGAGGGGGACGGCTTCAAATTGGCCATGCGGACTCTCGACATTTTTCGCACCTCGGTTGCCGGCGCCGCCTTGGGGTTTGGGCAGCGCGCACAGGACGAGGCGGTTCAGCATTCACTGCGCAGAACCATGTTCGGCAAGACTCTCGCGGATCTACAGTTGACCCAAGCAGCGCTCGCCGAGATGGCGACCGAACTAGACGCGGCACGCCTTTTGACCTACCGGGCGGCGTGGCTGCGCGATCGCGGTGAGCGGGCCACACAGCAAGTTGCCATGGCAAAAATGGCAGCCACCGAGACTGCACAACGCGCAATCGATCGCTCGGTGCAACTGTTCGGCGGCCGCGGCGTGGTGCACGGCGAGATACCGGAGCAGCTGTACCGCGACATCCGTGCGCTGCGCATTTATGAGGGCGCGACCGAAGTCCAGAAACTGATCATCGCACGCGAACTGCTCGACGCCGGGCGCGCCGGAGGCGCAATCCATGAGTGACGCCAATCCCCTGATTCTGCAACCTGCCGGATGGCCGCGGCCGCGCGGCTACAGCAATGGCATCGCCGTCTGCGGCCGGCAAATTTTTGTGGCCGGACAGATCGGTTGGGATGCACAGGGCCGCTTTGAAAGCGCCCGCCTGGCAGATCAGGTGAAGCAGGCGCTCGCCAATATTTGCGCGGTACTCGCCACCGCCGGCGCCGGACCCGAACACATCGTGCGGCTGACCTGGTATGTCACCAGTCGCGAGGAATACCACGCAGAGATTGCCGACATCGGCGCCGCCTACCGCAGCGTCATGGGCAAGAATTTTCCCGTGATGAGCGTGGTGCAGGTCGTCGCCCTAATGGAATCCGCGGCCAAAGTTGAAATCGAGGCAACGGCCGTCGTGCCGGACGAGCGCTGAGCGCCGATGTGGCGCCCGCCCGAAAGAATTCGCTACCAGCCACGCGCCGGTCACTGGCCGACCGCGGCTGAAGCGGGCGCGTCACGATTGTTCTCCCCGATTACGGTCGGGGCGCTGAGCTTGACTCAGCGCACCTGGGTGCCCGCCATGGTTCCATGGCGCGCCAGCGCCGAGGGCTCGGTAACTCCCGAGGTGCTCGACTGGTATGCATGCTTTGCGCGCGGCCGCCCCGGTGCCATCGTCGTTGAAGCGACAGGGATCCGCGACGTGCCGAGCGGTCCGCTGCTACGCATAGGGCACGATCGCTTCGTACCCGGCCTGCGTGATTTGGTACGCGTGGTGCGCGATGCCAGCGGCGGCGAATCCCGCCTATTCATTCAGTTGATCGACTTCCTGTCGATCCGGCGGCGGCCTTCGGTCGCGCGCTTTTTTGCGGAGTTTCTCACCATTACTCCCCGGCACCGAGCCGCCCTGGGCCGTGCGGATGCTGCAGACAATGAGGTGCGCGGTTGGCTCGCGGCGCTGCCCGCCGCGGAGCTCGCGCAAGTCTTGGAGCCCCCAGAGCTCGAAGCGCTCGAGTTCGGTTCACGGGAGCGGGTCACAGACCTGCATCTCGAGCATATACGCCGGCTGCCCGCCCAGTTACCGCGGCTGTTCGCCGAGGCCGCTGGCCGCGCTCGCAGCGCAGGCTTCGACGGCATCGAACTGCACTTCGCGCACGCGTACACCATGGCCTCCTTTCTCTCACGCTCGAACGTGCGCGACGACGGTTATGGCGGCGACATCGCCAATCGTGCACGTCTGCCGCTCGAAGTGTTCTCGCGGGTACGAGCCGAGGTCGGTCACGATTTCGTCGCCGGCTGCCGCTTCCTGGCCGATGAGTGCATCTCAGGCGGCTCCGACGCGCATGACGCCCTGTACTTCGGCACGGAGTTCGCGCGCGCCGGAATGGACTACCTGTCGTTGTCGCGCGGTGGAAAATTCGACGATGCCAAACAGCCCAAGGTCGGCGACGCCGCGTACCCCTACACCGGCCGCAGCGGTTACGAGTGCATGCCGTCCTACTATTCCGACAGCCAAGGCCCGTTCGGACGAAACCTCAACGCCACCGCGCAAATTCGCGCCGCCGTGCGCGCGGCGGGGTTGACGACTCCGGTGATCGCCACCGGCGGAATCCACAGCTTCGAGCAAGCCGAGGCCGTTCTCGCGGGCGGTCAGGCGGACATCGTCGGATTCGCTCGCCAGGCGCTGGCCGACCCGGACTGGTTCCGCAAAGTCGCCGCCGGCCATGGTGCGGATGTGCGGTTGTGCCTGTATACCAACTACTGCGAGGCCTTGGATCAGCGCCATCGTCAAGTGACCTGCGAACTGTGGGATCGCGAGGCGCTCGATGAGCCTGGCATCAGCCTCTCCGCCGACGGCAAGCGCCGCCTCACGCCCCCTGCTTGGACGCCTCCGCTATGACCAACCACGTCGAGACTTTCGAGCACTGGATTCGAACTGCGTTCGTGCAGATGAACACCGAATTGGAAAACCTGTACTTCGAGACCGGTGATCGCTCGTCCGTGCTGGGCATCGGCGAGCCGATCAAGGCGGCGCTGCGTGATGAAGGCCACGGGCATGTGGTCGAATTGCTCGCGGAGGGCAATACGGGAGACGGCTTCGACATCGCGTTCGGTGTTCTCGGCAACGTCGGCATGTATCTCGGCGCACTGCGCCGGCACGAACTCACCAATCCCGCGCGCGAAGAACGGTCTCCATTCCGCGAAGCATCCTCGCTGGCGCTGCACGTCGGCGCCTCGCTAGGCATGGCGCCACGATTTGCCACCGCCCACCTCGCCACGCACAACCGGGCGCTCGCCGGCGTGCGCAAGAGTTTCACCTCGCTGCGCGACGAATTTTTGTTCATCGACGAGAACACGCGCGGTATATTGTCGCTGCAGCGTGCAGCGGATGCGCTCGCGAGCGTGGTGCATCTCGGCGTCTCAAGCCCGGTCGCGGACGTCATGTTCGATGCGGCAAAGGCGGCGTTGCGAGATGTCATCCGGTTCAACGGCCGTCTGATGGAGCAGCTCGATGTTCAAAGGTTCTTCTATTCAGTCCGTCCGTACTACAAACCCTATCGTGTCGGCCGCCAGGAGTACCGCGGCGCGAATGCCGGCGATTTCTCGGGAATCAACGAAATCGACTTGTTGCTGGGATTGTGCCGCGCCAACGACGCGTACTACTCACAGCTGTTGGTGGACAAAATGCTGTTCATGCTGCCGTCCGATCAGGCGAGATTGCGCGACTGCATGACGCGCAAGAGCTTGTTGGACGAGTTGCTGGCGCTGCGCGAGGAGCATTCAGGAACGGATTGGTTTCAGAAAAATACGCGTGCTTACTTGGAAATCTGCGAGCTGTTCGGGCAATCGGCCGCGCAGCACCACGACGGCTTGGTCAAGCGCTTCATCGAGGGACCGGCCGCTGTGCTCAACCAGGAACATCTGCAGGGAATCACTGCTAGCGGCCCGCCGCTTCCGGTGCTGCTGCGGTCGCTCGAATTGCTGCGGGATTTGCGCGTCGCCGCGCAGCGCCGCGACATCGTCACGCGCCATGACGACCTCGCCGTCCTGCGCGGCGC
>JAYTXS010000046.1:0-2890 GCA_043742845.1 Gammaproteobacteria bacterium | reverse complement strand
TTCAACTCGCGTAAACCTTCCATGTCGAAGACGATGATCTTTTTCAACTTCGGCAGGCGTTCACGTACTTCGAGCGCCTTGTCGAGTTGCTCTTCGTCTTCCACAAACAAATACACGGTGGACGAATCGGCGCACAGGTATTCGACTTGCGGCGCAGCGTCGGTCGGGTAAATGCCGTTGACCACGCCGCCCGCCACGTGCCCGCCCAAGTCGGCCTGGATCCATTCGCGGTTGGTGTTGGAGAGGATAGCAATCACTTCGCCCGGGTCAAAGCCCAACGCAATCAAGCCCATGCCGATGTCGCGCGCGGCTTCGCCCAGCTGGTTCCAGCTGGTGGCACGCCAGATGCCGAAATCCTTTTGCCGCAGGCAGACGCGGTCACCACGCTTGGCGACGGCGTCCCAGAACATCTGTGCAACGGTGTCGCCCTGCGCCACGCCGCTGCCGCTAGCGGTGCGCGAATCGGGAGTGAAGCCAGTGAAGTAAGGAGTGCGCATCAACCTCGGCCTTTGAAATGGCAGTCACGTGCAGTATCGGCGTGACGTGATCGCGCGCGTAATCCGCACGCGATGGAGCGGCGATTGTGGCGGGATTTCGGCACCCGCGCAACGCATTGTGCTTGTGCAACGCCGCATTGGGCGCGCGTGCCGGTCGCGTGCAATTTAAGCGTGTGCTGAAATCACGCCGAGGATTTGTTCCCCGTAGCGCTGCAATTTTGCGTCGCCCACGCCCGAGACACCGCGCAAAGCACCCAGCGAATCGGGTCTGATCGCTGCAATCGATTCGAGTGTGCTGTCGTGAAACACGACGAATGCCGGGACGCCATGTTCGCGCGCGACCTCAGCCCGCCAGGCGCGCAGGGCCTGAAACAGGTTTTCATCAACCGGCCCGGAAGGGGCCGCCGTGCCAGCACCGCCGCCTGAAAAATGGCTCTGGGAGCGGCTCTTGGCGGCACCACTGCCGGCCTTGCCGCGTCGCGCGGTCGTTTTGGGGGCGGCCGATTCCTCGCGTAGCTCGACCTTGATATCGCCTTTGAGCACGCCGCGTGCTGCGTCTTCGAGTTTGAGGGCGCCCATCGCTTCGCTATCGGCGCGCAAAAATCCGAGCGCGACGAGTTGGCGAAATACGGTGCGCCATTGCACTTCGCTGGTGTCGCTTCCCGCGCCATAGGTGGTGAGGGTGTGATGATTGAAGCGCTGCATGCGTTCGGTGTCGCGGCCCTGCAGGATGTCGATCAAATGGCCGGCGCCGAAATGCTGGTTGCGCTCGCGGCTCAGGCGATAGACGGCGGAGAGCGCTTTTTGCGCGAGGACGGTGCCATCGAACGTGCGTGGCGGGTGGAGGCAGTTGTCGCAGTTGCCGCACGGCTTTGACGCTTCGCCAAAATAAGCCAGGAGGCGCACGCGGCGACAACCGGCGGTTTCGGCGAGGCCAACCAGGGCGTCGAGCTTTTGTTGCGCCACGCGCTTGAATGCGTCCGCGCCTTCGGACTCTTCAATCATGCGGCGCTGGGTGACGATGTCGTTCATGCCGTAGGTCATGAAGGCGTTGGCCGGGCGGCCATCGCGTCCCGCGCGGCCAGTCTCCTGATAGTAGGCCTCGATGTTGCGTGGCAGGTCGAGATGGGCGACAAAGCGCACGTCCGGCTTGTCGATGCCCATGCCGAAGGCGATGGTGGCGGCTACCGTCAGGCCCGGTTCGTTCGAGAAGCGCGTTTGGGTTTCTTCGCGCGTTGCCGCGTCGAGGCCGGCGTGATAGGGCAGGCAGGGGATGCCGTGCTGGCTGAGAAAGTGCGCGGTTTCTTCGGTCTTGTTGCGCGAGATGCGGTAGACGATGCCGGCTTCTCCGGCGTGGTTCTCGTGCAGAAAGTCGAGCAATTGGGCGTGCGCGCCGCCGCTTTTGGCCAGGCTTCGCGGTGTAACGGCATAGCGGATGTTGGGCCGGTCAAAGCTGTCGAGGTAGACCTCGGCGTTTTCAAGGTGCAGCTTGTCGATAATCTCGCGGCGCGTCAGATCATCAGCGGTGGCGGTGAGCGCGATGCGCGGCACGTCGGGAAAGTGCTCGGCCAGAACGCCGAGTTCGCCGTACTCCGGGCGGAAATCGTGACCCCATTGCGAGACGCAATGCGCTTCATCAATCGCGATTAGTGCGATCTTCACGCGCTTCAACAAATCGAGCGTGCGACCGCTCAGAAGGCGTTCGGGTGCGATGTAGACCAGGTCAAGCTCGCCCTTGAGCAGCGCGGCTTCGGTGCGGGATGCGGTTGCGCCATCTTGCGACGAATTGAGAAACGCAGCTCTGACGCCGGTCTCTTCGAGCGCAGCAACCTGGTCGCGCATCAGGGCGATCAAGGGTGAGACGACGACGCCGCAGCCGGGACGCATGAGCGCGGGAATTTGGTAACACAGCGATTTGCCGCCCCCGGTGGGCATGAGCACCAGACAGTCGCCGCCACCGGACACGCGCTCAATAATCGGCTGTTGGCGGCCCCTGAATGCAGGGTAGCCAAATACGGTATTGAGAAGAGTGAGCGCGTCTTTCATCGTGGCCGAGGGTAGCACGTGCCACCAAAAGTGGTGATTTCGTGTGATTTCGAGCTGTTTTCAGCAATTATTCGATGAGTTTGCTGCTTGTTGCGCAAGCGCGACGTTTTGTCGCGGCCCTGCATTGTTTGGGTCCAATTCCATGAATGCTCGCCAAGCCATTCTTTTCACAAGGAATTTGGCGGCTGCGCCCCAAGCCGACTCGGTTACATTTTTCTTGACCGAGCGCTAAATATGCACGATAATTTGAGGTTCGCTTCCGGTGGGGTGGCCGAGTGGTTAATGGCAGCAGACTGTAAATCTGCCCTCTAACGAGTACGATGGTTCGAATCCATCCCCCACCACCA
>JAYTXS010000045.1:0-4541 GCA_043742845.1 Gammaproteobacteria bacterium | reverse complement strand
GTCGCAGCCGGATATAGTGCTCTGCGATGTGAACATGCCGGTGATGAGCGGCTTCGAAGTACTCGATCGATTGACCGCCCTGACACCGCGTTTTGCCGCCATGCCATTCATTTTTTTGACTGCGCTTGGCGATCGGGACAATCAACTGAAAGGGCGACGGCTCGGCGCGGACGATTATGTCTTGAAGCCCATCGACTTTGAGATTCTCGATACCATCATTCGCGGCAGACTGGTCAAAGTGGCGAGAACAGACGTGTGGTCGCAGCAGATCGCCTTGGGCGAGCGCGAAATCGAATGCCTAACCTGGGCCGCCCGCGGCAAATCTTCCGCCGAGATCGCGCAGATTGTTGATATCAGCAAACGCACTGTAGATTTTCATATCGAGAGCGCCTGCCGCAAACTCGACGTCGCCACTCGCGTACAGGCCGCGGTAAAGGCGATCGCCGGCCGATTGATTGATCCTTGAGCACGCAATCGCCGTGCCCACGCTAAACGTCGCGTCGGTTCGAGCGCCGCGGGCCATCCGCATCCTGCTATCCGCAGCCTCGTTCTTAGTCCTGGTCCTGATGATCGGGTTAGGTGCGTTTAGCTTGCAGCGCCTGAATGACGTCAATCGTGTCGCAGATGAGATTCGCAATCAATGGCTGCAGGATATTCGATTGATCGGCGATTTGAATAATTTCATGTCCGACTATCGCACCGCTGAAGGCACGCATCTGCTCTCGAACACCTCGCCTCAGCTCGCCGCCAGCGAGCGTGAAATCTTGGAATTGGACGCCCAAGTCGCCCGAGCGCAGCGTGCCTACGAAGGCTTGTCGAACGAGAACGCGGAACGGCAGGTGTATGACGAATTTTCGAGAGAATGGGCACAATACAAGGTGATAGCCGCCCAGGTGCTGGCGCTATCGCATTCCGGCGCCAAGTCCGATGCGATCGCCATGTACATGACCCGCTCTCGGCACGCCTTCGATAAGGCCAGCGATGCGTTGGGGCGTCTGACCGAACAGACCGTGGTGAGGGCGCGTGAGGCGAGCAAGCGGGCTGCGGGCACTTACCTTGCGGATCAGCGCCTCATCGTGACGGCCATGGTGGTGGCAACGTGCTTGGTCCTCGCGACCATCATCTACATCATTCGCTGGGTGTCACGCCCATTGTTGGGCTTGGCTCAAGGCATGCGCGCGCTTGCTGATCACAATACCGATATCAGCATTTCCGGCACCTCGCGGGAAGACGAAATCGGGGAGATGGCGCGCTCCGTAGTGGTGTTTCGGGACAACGCGATCGCGCTGGCCAACAGCCAGCGTCGACTCATCGAACAGACTGCCGCGCTCGAGGAAACCCTCGAGAAAGAGCGGCGCGTCACCTCCCAGCAACGCAATTTCGTGACGATGACCTCGCACGAGTTTCGCACCCCATTGACAGTGATCGACGCCCAGGCACAGCGGCTCATCAAATTGAAGGATCGCCTTGCGCCGCAGGACGTGCTCGAGCGCGGCACGAGAATTCGCGGTGCCGTGGCTCGCTTGACCGGCATCATGGATAGTCTTTTAGGGGATTCTAGCCTCCTCGACGGTCAGGAGGTCTATCGTCCCGGCGACATAGATCCTGTGGCGTTGCTTTATGATGTATGTCAATTGCACCGCGACACCACGCGCGGGGCGGATATTCGCGTGAGTTGTGATGATCTGCCCGCCACCATACGCGGGGACCCTAAGCTGCTATTCGCACTGTTTAGCAACCTCTTGTCGAATGCACTGAAGTATTCGCGGCCAGGAGACCCTGTTGAACTCATCGCATTTCGCGAATCCGGCGACAACATGAGCGTCCGCGTCCGAGATCATGGCATCGGCATCGCAGAAAGTGATCGGCCACATTTATTTGAGCGCTACTTTCGCGGCGTTAACGCGGTCGGCATCGCCGGCAGCGGCGTCGGACTCCATTTGGTAGCGATGGTGCTCGATATTCATGGCGGAAGCATTGAGTTGGAAAGTGGTGTTAGTCGCGGCTCTAGCTTCGTCGTGCGGTTGCCGGTGCTCAGTCCCAGAGTGGGCGCGTGAGCGTCACTCTATGAGCCAACAGACGGTTGATTCCGAGCAACCCTCGGGCGGTCAGGAGTTGCTCAATCGACGTGCGTGGCCTAAGCAGCGCCAAGTTAAATGGGCGGCGAGCGGCGGCGCTGCGATCGCCTGCGGCATTTTCGCTGCGTGGCTGAGCGGGCCCTTGTTTGAAAAACCCGCGTCGGTTTCCGCTCCCTCATCCACGCCAGGAACCTTCCGCGCCAGCGCACAGCAGCTGAAGTCATTGACCATCAAACCGGTGGAGTTGCACGGGTTCGCGAGTGAAGAGGTAACTGAGGGTAAGATCGCTATCAACGCGGATCGCACAACACCGCTGTTCTCACCCTATTCAGGCCGAGTCACACGCGTGGTGGCTAAAATAGGCGATACGGTGAAGGCGGGTGCGCCGCTGGCGATTCTCGATGCGTCGGAGTTCCTGCAGGCGCGAAGCGATCTCACGACGACCGTGGCGCAACTAAAGATTGCAAGAATCAATGAAGACCGCAAGCACGCTCTTTATGATGCGAAGGGCGGCAGCCTGCAGGACTGGCAGCAAGCGCAGACAGATCTCATCGCCGCGCAGAGCGCCAGTAGCCTGGTTCGGAACCGATTGAGGATATTCGGCAAGACCGATTCCGAGATTGGGGCACTCGAGTCGGATCGTTCGCTGGATCCCAGTGCCGTTCTGGCGGCGCCCATAGGCGGCGTGGTGGTGGATCGGCAGCTGGGCGTTGGCCAGTTCCTTCAAGCGGGTGCAAGCGCGCCGGTATTCACCATTGCCGATGCGAGCAGCGTGTGGATGTTGGCGAATGTGCGAGAGACCGATGCGGCCCTAGTGCAGGTGGGTCAGGCCGTGCAGGTACATGTGCTGGCCTATGCGAAGCGTACATTTACAGCGCGGCTGACCTACGTTGCGCCGATGGTCGATCCCATCACACACCGTCTTGCGGTCCGGGCTGAGATCGACAACCGGGACAGCGCTCTGAAGCCGGAAATGTTGGCGAGCTTTCACATTCTGACGAGCCCTACGTCGATCTCACCGGCGGTGCCTGAGTCGGCCGTCGTTTACGAGGGCGATCTTGCTCACGTATGGGTGCTTTCCACGGCGGACTTGCTAGCGTATCGCTCGATACGCACGGGTCGCAGCAGCGACGGGCTGGTTGAGGTGCTCGAGGGCCTAAAGCCGGGCGAGCACATCGTTACCAAGGGAAGCCTCTTCATCGATCAGGCGGCAATACCCACGTCCTCATGAATGCCATCGTCGACTTTGCTCTGCGCCAGCGAGTGCTGATTATCGTTCTGCTTTTCGTGATATTGGGAGGCGGCGTCGCGAGCTTTCTCGCACTGAATATCGAAGCGTACCCGGACCCGGTTCCTCCGCTGGTGGATATCGTGACGCAGAATACCGGTCAGTCCGCGGAGGAAATCGAACGCTACATCACCATTCCACTCGAAGTGCAGATGGCCGGTATCCCCAATGTACAGGCAATTCGGACCATCTCATTGTTCGGACTGTCCGATGTCAAAGTACAGTTCACCTACGACTTTACTTACGAACAGGCGCAGCAGTGGGTGATTAATCGATTGGCACAGATCGCGCCGCTGCCCAACGGCGTGCAGCCGCAGATCTCCCCCACCAGCCCGATCGGAGAGATTTTCCGGTATCGCGTCATGGGGCCGCCGAACTACTCAGTAACCGATTTGAAAACCTTGCAGGATTGGGTGCTGGAGCGTCGCTTCAAAGCGGTGCCAGGCGTCATCGATGTCACGGGCTGGGGCGGCAAGACGAAGACCTACGATATCGCCGTCGATGAGCGCAGACTGATGGGGTACGGGCTATCGTTGCCGCAAGTCATTAGCGCGCTCGGAAATGCCAACATCAACGTCGGCGGCCAAACCGTCAATTTCGGCGAGCAATCGGCGGTGGTGAGAGGCGTCGGGTTGATTCATTCGGCGGATGACATTCGTCACACCTTGATAGCGGGCAATCAAGGGGCACCCGTTCTCATCAGCGACGTAGCCGACGTAACGATCGGCAACTTACCCCGCCTCGGTATTGCCGGTTTTAATCAGTCGGACGACATTGTGCAGGGTATCGTCCTGATGCGCCGCGGCGCGCAAAGTGTTCCGACCATCAAACGCGTCGAAGCCGAAGTCGATCGAGTGAATAGCAGTGGCATCTTGCCGCCGGGCGTCAGCATCGAACGTATATACGATCGCAGCGACCTGATCGGCGTGACGACGCGTACCGTGATGCACAACATGCTGGCCGGAGTAGTGCTCATATTCATACTGCAATGGGTGTTTCTCGGCAATTTACGCAGCGCATTCATCGTCGTGATGACGATTCCTTTTGCCTTCTCCTTTGCAATTGGGTTGATGTTGTTGCGGGGTGAATCTGCGAATTTATTATCGGTGGGGGCGATTGATTTTGGCCTCGTGGTCGATGCCACCGTCATCATGGTGGAAAACATTTTCCGTCAT
>JAYTXS010000044.1:0-8426 GCA_043742845.1 Gammaproteobacteria bacterium | reverse complement strand
ACTCCCAGCGTCACGCTGCAACCCGGCAGGCTCCACTCGCCCATCACATCTTCAGCACACCAGTCCTTCAGGCCGAAGGCGGTCTTCGCCGTCAGCTTGTCCTGTACATCGCCAAGAAACAGCAAGTAGGGTTTGCGCAACCTGTGCATTTAATTTGACCGTAAGGCGGTGCGCGCCGAATCATCGTGCCCGCCGGCTGCGGCGCGATTCCGGCTGAGGCGTGCATTGTCCTCATGCGCACCCAAGTACTGGCGGGCGGATGCCACCATGGACTGCGGCTTGATGCCGAGCCTCGAGAAGCCGTCTTCGCTGCACACGCTGTCGATGGTCAGTGAGCGGAAATTGTCGCTGGAGAACGGCCGCCCCGGTACGAAGTCCATGGCGAACGCCTGCAGTCGGGCCGCGAAATCGGGCAGCCCCACGATCCATCGTCGCCGGCCGGTGAGTTTGGCAACCAAGCCGACGATCTCGCGCAAGGTGTAAACCTGCGGCCCACCCAATTCGTAGGTTTGGCGGCTGCACGCACCGCCACGCAGGCAGCTGCGCAGCGCTTCGACCACATCATCGACCAACACCGGCTGGAGACGTGCACTCGCCCTTGGCAGAGGCAGGGCGAAGGGAATCACCGCGAGCAGACCGGCGAAGCGATTCAGGAATGAATCACCGGGGCCGAACATCGCCGTGGGCTGGAAAATAGTCCAATCCACTGTGCCGCTGCTCTCTCGAATCAGCTGCTCGGCGTCGCCTTTGGTGCGCAGGTAGTAGCTCGGCGCGTCGACCGCGGCCTTCAGAGCTGACACTTGCAGCAGCCGCCCGACCCCCGCTGAGCGGGTTGCCTGCAGTACGCCACGCGTAAGGTCAGTGTGTGCGCGCCGAAAGCCTGCTCCGCTGAAACCACGCTCGTTGAGAATGCCGATGAGATTGATGACGACGTCTTGGCCGCGGAAATACTCGCTCAGTTGCGGTTCCTCGTACACATCGCAATTCTCCAGGGTCAGCCCGGGCAGCACCGACAGGTGCTTGTGCTGTTCGCGATCGCGCGACAGCACCGTTACCCGGTGCCCGTCCTTGATCAATCGGGCGACCAGACGGGTCCCAAGGAATCCGGTCCCGCCTAGCACGACGATGGATTGCGGGCGCATGGATCAGCGAATCTGGATCAGCTGCGTGGCGGAGCCGCGGCGCACATTGAGGACTAGCACGTTGGCGCTCTTCGCCGCTTCCTTGAACGCCTTCGTGTTCGACACCGGTGTGCGGCCGACGCCCACGATCAGGTCGTTGGTGCGCAAGCCATTTTGCGCTGCCGGGCTGCCCTCTTGGAGGCCCTTTACCAGAACCCCGGCGGCATCGGGTGCGTCGCCCAGTTCCGCGCCTTCCAAGCCCTTGTTAATGTCCACGGCATTCGCCGTTTCGACTTCGCCTCGTTCGGCGATCAGGGCGGTGACCTTGCGCGGCTTGCCGTCGCGTAGCAAACCGATCTCGACCTTGTCGCCGACACGCAGCATGCCGATGGTGTTGCGCAGCTCGCCCGCGTCCTTCATGACGACGGCGTTGATCGAGGTGATGATGTCGCCGGTCTTGACCCCCGCCCGTTCCGCCGCTGAGCCTGCCGCGACACCGGCGACCAGGGCGCCGCTCGACTCGGTCAGCCCGAATTCCTTGGCGATATCCGGAGTCACGTTGTAAATGTTGACGCCGAGCACTCCGCGTTTTACCTGGCCGTACTTGATCAACTGGTCCATCACGCCCTTGACCATGTTGACCGGGATCGCAAATCCGATGCCAATGTTGCCGCCGCTGCGCGACAGAATCGCCGAATTGATGCCGACAAGCTCACCCCGTAGATTCACCAATGCGCCGCCGGAATTGCCGGGATTGATCGAGGCGTCGGTTTGGATGAAGTCCTCATAGCCGTCAGGGTTGATGCCGGTACGGCCCAGCGCGCTGACGATGCCGGCGGTGACGGTGTGCGCCAAGCCGAACGGGTTGCCGATCGCCACCACATAGTCTCCGGCCTCCAGCTTGGAGGAGTCACCGAGCGTCATAGCGATCAGATTCGGCTGCTTGGCTTGCAGTACGGCGATATCCGCACCTTCGTCGCTGCCGACCACTTTGGCGGAAAAAGTGCGGTTGTCCAACAGAGTGATGGTGATCTCGCTGGCGTTCTCCACCACATGATGATTGGTGATGATGTAGCCGTTCTTGGCGTCGACGATGACACCGGAGCCCGCGCTTTGAAATTGGCGTTCGTGCGGCTTGGCATCGGGCGGTGTATCGAAGAAGCGGCGAAAAAATGGATCGTCGAGCAGCGGATTGCGCTGTCCGGGCTGCTCTTTGATGGTGCCGCGGGTCGAAATATTGACCACGGCGGGCGACACACGTTTGACCATGGGAGCGAGCGAGGGCATCGGCGCAGCATCCGTGAGCGGCGCGGGCAGCGCCGCAAAGGCTGGCGAGACGAAAATCGCCGGTCCGGCGAAGGCAGCTGCGGCGAGTGTCGCCGCAGCAAATTTAAGACGCAGATTCATGCGCGATCCTTCCATTTTGATTGGACCTTAAGGCCGACGAAACGAGGCCGGACGAGTTCTCGTCCGGCCCCCACTAGCCCAAGGTCATTGCGCGATATTACACGGAAGATTCGCGCAGAGCGGGCCCTCTTAGCCGGCTTCCACCGTGATCCGGTGGGGTTGCACCTGCGCCAGTTTCGGAATCGCGACTTCCAACACGCCATTGACGAATTTCGCTTTGATGTTATGGGTGTCGGCCGAATCCGGCAGGCTGAAGCGGCGCTGGAATTCACCGCTGATGCGCTCTACGCGGCGATAGCCTTCACGCGACTCGCGGCGTGCGCCCTTGCGCTGTCCGCGAGTAGTCAGCACGCCTTGAACGGCGGTGATTTCCACCGCCTTTGGATCTGCGCCGGGCAGATCGACGTGCAGCGCGAACTGACTCGCTTCCTCGTGAATGTCCACCGGCGGCAGCCACGTTGCAGACATTGCAGTCAAATTCAGTGTTTTCAAATTCACGCGTGTGGCAGATAGATTGGGGCGCGTTGAGGTATTGCAACTCGGCCGATGCGGCGCCGAAGTGAGACGTGGTTCAAAGTCAATGGAACATAATGTGGATAACGTGTGCAAACACAAGATGTTGCGATTAGGGTTTTTTCCGCTTGACCAAGGCCGCGCAAAGTGTAATCACGCTATTTCTCGGAACATATTTATAAGCTGTTGATATATAGCAATATTTTATATGAAAAAAACTATGAAAAATGTCTTGACGCTGGTCGCCCTAGGGAATTAACCTGATCCTCCGCACACAAGATGTTGTGTTCCGTGGGTCGCGATAGTCCCCTTCGGCCTTGATTCAGTTCAATCACGTTGATTTTGGCGGGACCGCCGCAATTTGCATTCCATTGGCAGTTTGAGAATTATAAGGGAGCGGTGTTAATACCCATGAACACGGTGGTCAAAATACAGCCCAAAGAAGTTGGCGAAATTACTTTCCAAGAAGCGTCCGTCGACATTTGGGACAAGAAATATCGTCTCACTGCGAAGGATGGCTCGCCCATCGACAACTCGATGGACGATACCTACAAGCGCGTGGCACGCGCGCTCGCCGACGTTGAAAATGAAGAAAGCCGCGATGAGTGGTACGAATCGTTTCTATGGGCGCTACGCCATGGCGCTATTCCCGCCGGCCGTGTTACGTCCAATGCCGGTGCGCTGGAGCACAAGCCGGCCACCTCCACCATCAACTGCACGGTGTCCGGCACGATCCGTGACTCCATGGACGACATCCTGAAGAAGGTGCATGAGGCGGGACTGACGTTGAAGGCGGGTTGCGGAATTGGGTATGAATTTTCCACGCTACGTCCGCGTGGCGCATATGTCTCTGGAGCTGGCGCCTATACGTCGGGTCCGCTGTCGTTCATGGATATCTACGACAAGATGTGCTTCACCGTGTCCTCGGCCGGAGGCCGGCGCGGCGCCCAAATGGGCACCTTCGACATCGGCCATCCCGATGCGCTGGAATTTATCCGCGCCAAGCGTGAGAACGGTCGCTTGCGGCAATTCAATCTGTCGTTGCTCGTCAGCGATGACTTCATGAAGGCCGTGAAGAACGACGGCGAGTGGCAGCTGGCGTTTCCGTTGGGACGCCAGGAATTCGAGGCGTGCCCAGCGGCAGAGCGGCCGGATCTCGACGACACTTCGAAATACCTGTGGCGCGAGTGGTCTTACGCGGAAGGCTACGTAGCGAACGATGAGGGCTTGGTTGCCTGCAAGATCTACAAGACTTTGCCGGCGCGACGAGTCTGGGACGTAATCATGTCCTCGACGTACGACTTCGCGGAGCCGGGTTTCATCCTCATCGACAAGGTCAACGAAATGAACAACAACTGGTGGACGGAGAATATCCGCGCCACTAACCCGTGCGTCACTGCGGATACGCGTCTTGCGACGCAGTTCGGAATGGTGAAGATCGGCGATTTGTATGACGCGCGCGTGGACATTCAGGCCACCGTGGACACCCGGGCTCTCGGTGACGGTCTGGGCGTTGGCGTTCGGCCGGCTGTGCCCGCCTTCATGACGTCGTCATCCGCGGATGTTTACCGCGTAGTGACGCAGGATGGCTACGAGATTAAGGCCACCGAATGGCATGACTTCTACACCAGCCGCGGCAAGATCAAGCTCAAGGATCTCAAACCCGGCGATGAATTGCTGATTCAGTCCGGCAAGGGGCAATTCGGCGGATGCGGCAGCGTAGAGCTCGGCAAGTTGCTGGGCTTGCTGACCGGTGACGGGCATTTTACCAACCGCGGCAAGGGCAAAGAGGCGGCAGTCGTGAATCTGTGGGGAGCGGACCGTGCCGTTGCCGATACCGTGGTCGCTCACGTTAACTCCTTGATTGCGGGATTTGCCCACAAGGCCAGAAATTACCAGGTAAGCGCAGTCGCGGTGCCGGAACGAAATCTGGTGATGATCCGTTCGGTGATTCTCGCGCGCGTGCTGGCACAGTACGGATTCACTGCAAAGTGCAAGACGCAGGTGCCGGAAATCGTGTGGCGCGGCAACGAGGAATGCGTCAAAGGCTATTTGCGCGGGCTGTTTCAGTCGGATGGAACCGTGAACACGTCGGGCAATAACCATACGAGCTGCTCGGTGCGATTGGCGTCGAGCCAACCGTCGTTGCTCAAGGACGTACAGATGTTGCTCGCAAACTTCGGCATCTTCTGCCGAGTTCTGAAGCGACGAGATGCTGGACAGCGGCTGCTGCCCGACGGCAAAGGAGGCAAGAAAGAGCATGCGTGCCAGGCCGATTACGAACTGATCGTCGATGGCGAATCGCGCGAATACTTCATGGCGAAGATCGGTTTTTTGACGGATGAAAAAAATTCGAAGTACCAACAGTGGGTACAAGGTAAGGCGCTGCATAAGACACAACGTTTTATCAGCCGAGTCGCCGAAATCACTCATGTCGGACGCGAGGCTGTGTTCGATACCACGCAGGCCGACCGCAACACCGTCATCTTCAATGGCGTCGTGACAGGTCAATGTGGTGAGCAGCCATTACCGCCCTACGGTTCGTGCCTACTGGGCTCGGTCAATCTCACCAAATTCGTGGTCGATCCATTCACCGAGGACGCACGCTTCGATTGGGAAACGTATCGCAAGGTCGTGAAAGTGTTCACGCGTATGCTCGACAATGTGGTCGAGATCAACGGCTTGCCGTTGGCGCAGCAACGCGAGGAGATCATTCGCAAACGCCGCCACGGCATGGGTTTCTTGGGGTTGGGCTCGACCATCACCATGCTGTGCATGAAGTATGGTTCCAAGAAATCGGTGGCGTTTACGCAGAACGTGTCGCGGGAGATGGCCGTCGCCGGCTGGGAAGCCGCGCTCGATCTGGCGCGCGAGAAAGGCCCGGCGCCCATCATGAACGAGGAGTTCACGGTCACGCGCGCCATGCTGCGCAAGCGCCCCGAGATGGTCAAGGATGGCTGGCGCGTCGGCGCTCGCATTTCCGGCCGCGTATTGCATGCTCGCTACAGCCGCTACATGCAGCGCATCGCCGAAGCCTCGCCGGAGCTGGTGGATGAGCTTGCCGAGGTGGGCGCCCGCTTCACCCATCACACGTCAATCGCTCCCACGGGGACGATATCGCTGTCGCTGGCCAATAACGCGTCGAATGGCATCGAGCCCTCGTTCGCGCATCACTACTTCCGCAATGTTATTCGCGAGGGCAAGAAGTCGAAAGAGAAGATCGACGTGTTCTCTTTTGAACTGCTGGCCTACCGCGAAATGGTCAATCCCCGCGCCATACCAAACTCGCGGATCGCGGCCGAGAAGCTGCCCGACTATTTCATCTCGGCGGACGACATCGGTCCCAAGGAGCATGTGGATATTCAGGCGGCGGCGCAGCTTTGGGTGGATTCTTCCATCTCCAAGACGGCGAATGTCCCGACCGACTACAAGTACGAAGACTTCAAGGACATATACATGTATGCCTTCGAACAGGGTCTGAAGGGCTGCACGACTTTTCGCTTCAATCCGGAGGCGTTCCAGGGAGTGTTGGTCAAAGAAGAGGACCTTAAGAACACGACCTATGTGTTTACTCTGGAAGACGGCAAGGAAATCGAAGCTCGGGGGGATCAGGAAATCGAATACGACGGGGAAATGCATACCGCGGCAAACCTTTTCGATGCGCTGAAAGAAGGCTATTACGGGAAATTTTGATCATGGCTCACATCAAGATCGACAAGAAGATTGCCAAGTACCGGGTGCAAAAGCCGGAGGCGAAAGACGCGCCTGCCGCGGCGGCGAAGGAAGCGTTGAAGACCCAGGACAACGTCATCTGGATGCACGAGAAGCTCGAGCGTCCCGAGGTTCTGATCGGCTCGACGTACAAGATCAAGACGCCGGTCTCAGACCACGCCATGTACGTCACGATCAACGACATCTTGCTCAACGAGGGCACGCCTCACGAACAGCGGCGGCCGTTCGAGGTATTCATCAACTCGAAGAACCTCGATCATTTCCAGTGGATCGTCGCGCTGACGCGGGTTATTTCCGCGGTATTTCGCAAGGGCGGAGACACGACATTTCTGGTCGAAGAACTGAAGGCTGTATTCGATCCGAAGGGCGGCTACTGGCAGCCCGGCGGGAAATTCATGCCCTCAACTATTGCCGAACTAGGCTATGTGATCGAGCGCCACCTGCAGTCGATCGGATTGCTGAAGAAGCCAGAACTCGACGCACACCAGCGCAAACTCGTGCAGGAGAAGCGCGCGGAATTCGAGGCACGCACCAAGCAAACCGACGCTTTTTCAAAGTCGCACTTCCCCGATGGTGCGCAACTCTGCGCCAAGTGCAGCACCGCTGCGGTGGTGATGATGGACGGCTGCCAGACCTGTCTGAACTGCGGCGAATCGAAGTGCGGATAGCTGAGTGGTCTTGCCCAGGCCCACATCTTGTGTGGGGGACCCCGTAAGTTGCGACTTGGCCCTCATAAGCTGCGACTAGGGACCCCATAAGGTGCGACCGACGGTGCTAGAGAAAATGAGCGCGTCGAGAAAAGAAGCTATTTTGCTTAGAATAGTCACTACTAAATGCGATCGATTTCCCTAGAGAAAACCACGCATTAGTCGACGGCATGCGAGAATAAAGGCTATCGAGCTTGTGGGATCCCCTGTAAGTTTCGATTGTTATAAGTTTTTAATCGATTCAAGCCCCACTGTCTGAACAACAGTGGGGCTTTTTCGTTGAAATCGGGTGTTACTACGCGGGTGACCCCCCTGAATTGTGAAAAATCGGGATCCAGTCTCGTTTATCCGATTTTATTTTTAAGCGCCTGAAGGCTGGCTCACCACCTTCGGCGCTTTCGGCACAATGTTGCTAGCCGGCGCCTGGCCTCTAACATTTGTAAGCTGCTGATTATTAAGAGTAAAGTGTAAAATAGAAAGCATATAGGCTATATCCAAAACTATTCCTAAATCTTATAATAACCATAAATGAACAGATCTAAAGCCTTTGAGCTCTAATTCAGATTAGACCCATAGCTTTTAGGTGAAAACAATGTCCCGTCAGCATGACGCCGCAGAACTCCTGGACCGCGGCCTGCCTCAACTGCAGGCAGCTGCCGCGGTGCTAAAAGAGCGCCCTCATGGCGGCTGGATTCGCGCCCTGCGAACAGCCCTGGGGCTCTCGACGCCCGCCCTGGCCAAGCTGTTGGGAGTATCCCAGACCACCACTTACAAGTATGAGGTGGGCGAGCTGAATGGAACGCTGACCCTCGACACGTTGAAGCGCGTGGCGGCGGCGCTCGATGCAGAGTTGGTAGTGGCCCTCGTGCCGCGCAAGAGCGTGGCGCAAACACTGCGCGAGCGCGCCGAGGTGATTGCCCAAGCGGAGATGCGCGCGGTGGTGCGC
>JAYTXS010000043.1:0-7754 GCA_043742845.1 Gammaproteobacteria bacterium | reverse complement strand
CCGGACGGAACTGCCACGATCCAGTGAGAGGAATCGATTCGCGGCTGGCCAATTGCAAAGCTCGGGGCGCGCCTCCGTTCAATAGTCCGCCGGCGGCATAGGTGCTCGACACGTTGATGACCAGAACGTTCGCTCCGGCGTGCAACAAGCCGGGGACGATCGCGTATCGCCGCTCTGTCTCATAGCCGAAGGTATTGCCCAGTGCATGACCGTTGAGCCAGGTTTCATCTACCTGGTTGATCGCGCCCAACGATAACGTGACTGCCGACTTCGCCTGCGCGGCCGTCAAGGTCAGAGTGGTTTTATACCAGACGGAGCCGGTAAAGTCCGCGAGGTCCGCCATTCCCCAGCCCCGCCAATCGCCGAGTCCGGGCGGCGCGGCACGCCAATCGCTTGCGGCCGAGGCCTCCATGCTCCAGGGTTCGGTGCCCACGCGCTCGCCGCTCGCGCGGCGCCACCATTCTTCCCATTGCGCCGCAAATTGCTTTTGCCCCGCGTTCTGGTCCTTGGCATACAGGGCAAGCGTCTTGAGAGCGCGTTCGTAGCCACCGGCGGCCTGGAAGGCCGCGGCGCTCATCCAGGGACGTATATTCGAGCCGCCCCAGGTCGCCTGTACCAGGCCAATCGGCACACCGATGCTTGGCTGTAGCTCGCGCGCAAAGAAAAAACAGGCGGCAGACCAGTCGGCTACGGTCTCAGGACCCGCCACCCGCCAATTGACCGGTCCGTTGAAGTCGACCTGGGGAGTCGGGCTTGCAGCGTGCGCGATATTCAGCAATCGAATCGTGTCATTGGCGGAATGATGAATTTCATTCCAGGAATCGCTGGCGCCCTGAACGGAAAGCTCCATATTCGACTGCCCGCTGCACAGAAACACATCGCCCAGCAGAATATCGCTCGCCGATTGGTGTGAGCCGGAACTGCCCTGCGCCTCGAGTACCCAGGGTCCACCTGCACTCAAGGGCGGCAGCACGGTACTCCACCGTCCGGAGGCGTCCGCTGCGACACGCGCACTCGCGCTGCCCAAGGACACAGTCACAACTTCGCCGATCGCGGCATGTCCCCACACTGTAATGGGCCGGTCACGCTGCAAAACGCCGTGATCCTGAAACACCGCAGAGAGCAGCGTCGGGGACTGGGCTGGCGCGCCGGCAGCCAGGAGCAGGCTCAGTAGAACGAGTCCCCATCGAGTTGCCATAACCATTTTTTCTCGTGTTCCGGCCCACGCCCAAATCTTCGACGCGCGGGAATCTTGCCTGATATCGTGCCCGAATGCCTGGGTTCGCAGCCAACACGGTGAATGAGCGATTTCACGCCACCGTAAGGGAGGGCAATCGCTTCGCATTGCTAAGCGACGGAGCCGAGTTCTTTGCGCGCATTTTAGCCGCCATCGATGCGGCCCAAAACTACGTACTCGTCGAGTGCTATCTGGTGGAGTCCGGTCGGGTCGTCGATGATTTTATCGCGGCGTTCGCCCGCGCAACCCAGCGCGGCGTGCGAGTGCGCGCATTATCCGATGCATTCGGCGCGCGCCGTCTCAGCGAGGGGGATCGGGCGAGACTCAAAGCCGCACAAGTGGAAGTGGCGTTCTGCGGCACCATCGGCTGGCGTACCTTTCCTCGCTTCTTCCTGCGCAACCACCGCAAGCTCCTGATCGCAGACGGGGTGGTCGGATTCACGGGTGGCACCGGCCTTGCGGATATGTTCAGCCCCGCCGCGCGCCCCAACGACTTCTGGCTGGACTGCATCGTCGAAATCACGGGCCCCGTCCTCGATGATTGGCATGCATTGTTTGCCGGCACGTGGAAGCGCTGCGAAAATCGTGAACTCGATGTCGTGATGCACCCGGCTGCGGCGCGAGATCCTGGCGTTCGCGGCCGGGTTGCCATCAGCCGCGGCGTCGATGTTCGGCTGCTGCTACCGGGTCCTCATACCGACGCGCCGGCTGCGCGGGGCGCCGGGCGCCTGTTCTATGTGCGGCTGCCGGGGAGCGGCGTCGTAATCTATGAGTATCAGCCGAGCTTTCTGCACGCCAAGGTAGTGTTGTGCGATGACTGGGCCTCGGTGGGCTCGAGCAATTTGGACCGCTTGGGGGGTGCTGTGGAACCTGGACGCCAATCAGGAGATTGAGTCGACTCCAGTTTGCAGAGCAGGTTCACCGCATGCTGCTGCACACCTGCGAACGCAGCGTCATGTTGCGCAATGCCGGCGACGTACGACATCATTGGAGCGTGACATTTTGGCGCTGGGTAGCACGGACCATTCTCGCTTGGAGCGCACGCACCGCCCGCAGGCTGCGCCGCGGGGTGCGCTGACGGCTATGCGTGCATACTAGGGGGAGCGCACGTAGCCCGAACGCAGTGCACGATCCCAATCCGGGCGTTCACGTTGCCGTGCAAGTTGCGAAGCAGCATCCCAGTCGTAGGGAACGGCGACGAACTCGACTGTCCAGCCGGCGGGCGATTGCGCTGACAATGCATAGCGTGCGTGCGCAGATCCCATCTCGACCGTGTGCGGACTCGGATGGTGGCCTTCGTAGGCTTGAATGCCCACGCTGCCGGGATTGACGATGATTTGTCCGCTCGCTAGATGCGCCAGCCGCGGAATATGCGAGTGACCGCACAGGATCAATGAAGCCTCGCAAGCCCCGGTTCGTTGTTCGATGCTGGCTTGGGCCGCGGGGCGCAGTTCCCCATCGATGATATCTTCGAGATAACAGTCGACATCATTGTGCGGGGTTGCGTGACAGAGGAATACGTCTTCCGTCAGTTGCAGCACCGGCGGCAGGGCACCGAGCCACTGACGCTGCCCTTCCGTTAGCACCTCGAAGGCATATCGATCCGAGGCACCCATCTCGGCAGGGTCCATCGTCAACATCTGACGCTCGTGATTGCCGCTGATGGTCGGCAAATCGAGTGCCATGAGCCGGTCGGCGGTTTCCGCAGGGAGCAGCGGGCCGGAAAGAATGTCGCCAAGATTCACAATGAGGTCGGCACCGCGGGACGCTATGTCTGCGAGCACTGCGTCTAGAGCAAACAGGTTGCCGTGAATATCGGAGATGGCGGCAATTTTCATTAGCGCCGAATTATACGGCGCTGGCGTGCCGCGTCCTAGGAATGGTCGCTGGTGGCCGGCAGCCAGATGGCGGTGCGCGCGATCGGACCGGTGGCTCCCTGGCCTGCTTTGGCGACGGCGAGATAGAACACCTCGCTCTGTGCTCTGGAGGCCTTCGGGATGAGCTTGATGAAGAAGCTGGCCGAGTCCTCGCCTTTAGGGAAGGACCACACCGCCTTCTCTTGAGGTACATAGTCGATGCCGGGTTTTGCAGACGCAGCCTCGGTCCACCACTCCAGGGCATGACTACCCGGCGTGAGCGCAGAGCGTTGCAGCCGAATCTCCGCGAAATTATTGCTCAAGCGAATTCTATGGCCAGGAGGGACTGCTGCGCTCGGCGCAGGTGAGGCGGGTAGGCCGGATGGCGTTGCTGCGGCCGCCGCGAGGCCCGAGTGACCTGCTTCATCGTTAGCCGCCGGCAGAGGCTCGGGAATGGGCAACTTTGCGGACACCACGGCGGACGTCACGGCGGACGTCACCGCTCCCGCACCAACCTTGTCGCTCGATGACAAAACCAAAGACAGCACCCAAACGGAGGCGGTGATCAGCAAAGTGGCGAGGACGCCAATGGCCCTGGAGGGAGGCAACCACGCAAAGGTACCGGTCGGAGCCGCAATTGCGGATTTCAAGGCGCTGGCAGTGGGCAGCTGACGTATCGCAGCACGTTCGGCATTCAGGCTCTTCAGCCATGCGTCGACGGTGACGGATCGTCCTCCTCGATGCCATGACAAACCCACGGTCAGTGCCCTCCACTGCCGCCAATTCAACATCGCCGGACGCACCGGAACTATCCTCAAGTCCCGGGCAACCGTTGAGGAGCGGCGTTGAAACGGATGAGTGCCTGCCAGCAATTCGTAGGAGAGGCAGGCGAAAGCATAGATATCGTCGCGGGGATCAGGCAAGCGCCCCTCCAGGACTTCGCAACTGGCGTAGGCGGGTGTAGCGGTGGCAGGCGCTGGAACCGATCCGCCGGCGCTGCTTGCGGCGCCGAAATCTAAGATACGAACTTCCCCCGAGTGGGTGATCATCACATTGTGCGGCTTGAGATCCGAGTGAACCACGCCGCGCGCATGTGCGTGCGCCAGGCCGGCGCCTATCTCCCGTATGACTGCCAACGCTTGAGGACGGTGCATAGGGAGCGAGCGAAATCGATCGATGACACTGCTCAACAGTTCGCCCTCGAGCAGCTCCATGGTGAAGAAATCAACACCTCCGTCCCGGTCCAACTCGAACACTCTAACGATGTTGGGGTGCGAGAGCATCTGTGCGCAGTAAAACTCGCGCCTCAACTTCGCGAGCAGTTCGGGGCGGTTGTCGCTCGCGCCGTGCAGAATTTTAATTGCCACGTATTGGTTGGTTTTGGGGAGGTCGGCACGGTAGCGATCCAGCGCCTTGAACACGGTACCCATTCCTCCGCGTCCCAAACATTGCTCCAGCACATAGCGCTCTCGCAAAACGCGACCTATATCAATCGGCGGGGATGGAGAGACAGCTTGATCGGCGATATCGAGACCCACGGTGATCGCGTAATCCACGTCAGGCAAGGCTCCGCCCACGAGTTCTGCAGTCAGCAATTGAAATGGTTCGGCCGATAGGTGTTCATTCATACAGGTCGCCAAAATACCATCATTCGAGCAAACCCTTATTATGGTTGCGTCATTCGCGCCTGTATGTCAGATAACGCCGCGTTCCGCGGGTTCACCGATGGAGGTCCGGGCCAGTGCCTGTTTAAGCGTCAGTGAATCCACGGGCTTCACCAGGTGGTCATCGAAGCCTGCGGCTTTGGTCCTCTCGTAGTCTTCGCTTTTGCCATAACCTGTCAGCGCGATGAGCCGCGTGTCCTCCAATTCGGACATTGACCGCAGCTTTCCGGCAAGTTGGTAGCCATTCATTCCCGGTAGACCAATGTCGAGCAGCACCACGTGGGGCCTGAAAGTTTTTACCTTTTCAAGGGCCTGCGTCGATTCGTAGACGGCTTCAGCCTCGTGCCCTTCCAAGCGCAGAAGCAGCGCCAGCGTATCAGCGGCGTCGATATTGTCGTCCACCACCAAGATCTTCTGCGCGGGGACGTCGGGCGGGTGTTGCGAATCGGGGACAACATAGGAGTGTTTGATCAGGGGCAGCCGAATCTCGAACAAGGTACCACGCCCCATTCCCTGGCTGCGGGCTTCGACCTGGCCGCCGTGCATTTCGATCAGGCGTTTGACTACGGATAGACCAATGCCCAGACCCCCCTGGGAGCGGTCGAGCGTACGCTCGCTTTGAACGAAGAGGTCGAAGATTCGAGGCAGCAGCTCAGCAGAAATTCCGACACCGTTATCGGTGATCTGCAGAACGGCACTGTCCCCGCTGGAAAACGAGCGCACTTGAATTTCGCCGCCGGGGTCGGTGTACTTGGCCGCGTTCGTCAACACATTGCCCACGCATTGCACCAGCCGCGCGTTGTCGCCGAGCAGATGCAGCGGCGTGTACTCTGCGCCGATCGAGACCTTGTGCCGCCGCTCGCGAATCAGAGGATCCACCACTTCCACGGCCTGCGCAATGACGGCGGTCAGTTCGAGCGGCTCGCGTTTGAGTTCGATTCGACCCTGAGTGATTCTCGAAACATCGAGCAAATCATCGACGAGACGGGTCAGCTGGGTCATCTGCCGCTTGATCACGCCGACGCTGAATTGCGCGCGAGGCTCGTGCTGGGTGATGGCCGCGAGCAAGGTGCTGGCGTTCTGGATGGGGGCGAGCGGGTTGCGTAATTCATGCGCCAGCATGGCCAGAAACTCGTCCTTTTGCCGATCCGCGTCCTGCAGTGCCTTGCGCGCGCGCACGTGATTGGAGATGTCCCGAAAATAGCAGACGACGCCATAACTTCCGTCAGGCAATTCGATGCGATTGATTTGCCACTCATAGACCTCGGTGACCCGCCGGTCCAGCCTCTCCTCGACGCGTTCAGGAGAAACATAGGCTTCCCCCGTCTTCAAAGTGCCCTTAAAAAGCTGAACGAGTTCATCGGCGTACTCCTTGCGCCACAAAATGTGCACCACCTCATCAAAGTCGCGGCCGAGCAAATCAGGGATATCGCCAAAGGTCGACTGCGCTGTGGGATTGACTTCCCGTATGCGAAGCTCGGCGTCAACCAAGTAGACCCCCAACGGCGCCTGATTGAGGAGAGTTTGAAATTGCGCCGTACGCAGCCGCAATGCGTGCTCGGCGTCGCGGCGGATTGCGCTAAGTTCCAATAGGGCGCCGACCCGCGCAATCAATTCGCGCGCGGAGAATGGCTTGATGAAATAGTCGTCGGCGCCGGCGTCAAACCCTTCGATTCGAGCCTCCTCACCCGCACGCGCCGATAATAGAATCACCGGCACGGCGCGCAATGACTCATCTTGACGAATCGCCGCCAACAGTCCGAAGCCGTCGAGCTGGGGCATCATCACGTCGGTGAGAATCAGATCGGGACGCTGCTTGCGTGCGGAGCTTAGCGCCTGCTCGCCGTCGGCGACGGTCTCTATGGCATAGACAGGCGACAATAGCTCGCGCACATAGGCACGCATATCAGCGTTGTCGTCAGCGAGGATCACGCGAGCTCCAAAAGTCTTTGCAAAGCGCGGATCCCGCACCGAATTCGACTCATCGGGGAGCGCCGGCAGGGGCAGGGCGCCCTCGATCTTTTCATCTGGCAGCCAGCGCAAGGCCTCCTGAACGAATGCCTGTGCGCCGAGCGCCGGACTGCCGGCCGTGCGCGGGCGACGCAGCCGGTCGGGGGACAGATGGGTGGAACCGAAGGGAATCTGCACCCGAAAAATACTGCCCCGTTTGGGTTCGCTGATGACGTCAATGGATGCGCCGTGCATCTTCACTAATTCGTGCACCAGCGCCAGCCCGATGCCGGAACCCTCATGGGTCCTGGCCTCGCTTCCTTCGACGCGATGAAAGCGATCGAAGAGCCGCGGGATTTCCTTCTCGGCCACTCCTACGCCGGTGTCCGTCACCGTCAACACGGCGTGCGCGCCCTGCCGCTGCAGGCGGACCGCTATTTCGCCGCGAAGCGTGAACTTAAAGGCGTTCGACAGCAGGTTCAAGACGATTGTTTCCCACATCTCGCGATCGACGTACAGCGGCTCGTTCAAGTCCTGGCAGTCAACGTCGAAGCGCAGGCCGGCCCGCTCCATGGCGGAACGAAAAGTGCTGGCCAGATCGCGCGTCAGCGCGGCGATATCAGTGGGCTCAAATGAGGCTTGGACTCTGCCGGCTTCAATGCGCGCGAAATCCAACAAAGAGTTCACGAGTTTCAATAGCCGCAGGGAGTTGCGTTGCACCAGAGACATTCGCTCACGCACATCCTTCGGCAGCCGATGATCGGCAATCACTTGTTCCACCGGTCCCAGCATGAGAGTCAACGGAGTACGGAATTCATGGCTCACGTTCGAGAAGAATGTCGTCTTGGCACGGTCGAGTTCCGCCAAGGCCTCCGCGCGCCGGCGCTGCGTGTCGTAGGCCTGCGCGTCGGCAATCGCCGTCGCGATTTGTCCGGCCACCAAATGGAGGAAGGAACCATAGTCGGCGTCGAATGGGCGTCGGGTGCTGATTCCTGCCATGAGAAATCCGGCTCGATTGGCCGAGCCTGACCCCTTCAGCGGCAGAAT
>JAYTXS010000042.1:0-5271 GCA_043742845.1 Gammaproteobacteria bacterium | reverse complement strand
AAGAACGTGACGTTCAATGAGCCGTTCTTTACAGGCCATTTCCCGCATCGGCCGGTGATGCCGGGAGTGATGATCATCGAGGCGCTGGCGCAGGCCGCGGGGATCCTCGCATTCAAGACCGCCAACGTCATCCCCGACAACGACACGCGCTTCTATTTCGTCGCCATCGACAACGCACGCTTTCGTAAGCCCGTCGAGCCCGGTGACCAATTGCAGCTCAAAGTCACGCTCAAACGAGCCTTCAAGGGGATCTGGAAATTTCACTGCCTGGCGGAAGTGGATGGTGCCGAGGTGGCATCGGCTGAGATCATGGTGGCTCCGGAGACCAAAGTCCCCCAGGCCAAAGGAGCGCCCGGATGATCGATCCGCGCGCGGTGGTGTCGCCGCAGGCGCAAATCGCCGAGGACGTCGAGATTGGCCCGTTCACGGTCATCGGGGCGAATGTCGTGGTCGGCCCCGGCACCTGGATCGGCCCGCACGTGGTGATCAACGGCCCGACCCGCATCGGCGCCGGCAACAAGGTGTTTCAGTTTGCGTCGCTCGGTGATGCGCCGCAGGATAAGAAATACAACGGCGAGCCGACTCGCCTGGAAATCGGCGACCGCAACGTGTTTCGCGAGTCGGTCACCGTGAATCGCGGCACCACCCACGATCAGGGCGTGACGCGCATCGGCAACGACAATTTGCTGATGGCGTATTCGCACGTCGCCCATGATTGCCAGCTGGGCGACCAGATCGTGATGGCGAATTGCGCGACCCTGGGCGGTCACGTGGAAGTCGGCGATTGGGTAACCATGGGCGGCTTGTCGGCCGTACATCAATTCACCAAGGTGGGCGCTTACTGTTTCATTGCGCACAATGCCGCCGTGACGCGTGATGTGCCGCCCTACGTCATGGCGGTGGGCCGGCCGGCGACGCCGCACAGCGTCAATGCCGTGGGATTGCAGCGCCGCGGCTTTAGCCCGGCACAAATACTCAACATACGCCGCGCGTACCGGGTGCTGTATCGCTCCGGACTCAAACTGGAGGCTGCGATGGAGGAACTCGAGAAGGCCGCCGAGACCCAAGTGGAAATCCGGCCCTTCGTCGATTTCATCAAGCGCAGCGAACGCAGCATCGTTCGCTAGGAGCCACGCGATGGCTGAGCCCTGGTCTGCGTCCATGTCCGTGCCGCGCGCCTTGCGCGTCGGTATGGTCGCCGGCGAAGCGTCGGGCGACACCTTGGGCGCCGATCTCATCCAGGCGCTGCGCCGCCATGCTCCCGATGCTGAATTCTTCGGCGTGGCGGGTCCGAAAATGCAAAATGCCGGATGCGTGAGCTGGGAGCCGGCTGAATCGCTGGCCGTGATGGGCCTGTTCGAGATCGTTCGCGACCTGCCGCGCCTGCTGCGGCTGCGTGCGCGGATCCGCGCGCTGTTTCTGGCGGCACGGCCGGATGTGTTCGTCGGCATCGATGCGCCGGAATTCAATTTGCGGCTGGCGCGCGACTTGCGCGCCGCCGGCATTTCCACCGTGCAATACGTCAGTCCGCAGGTATGGGCCTGGCGCCAGGGCCGGGCGCGCAGCATTCGCGAATCAGTGGATCTGGTGTTGTGCCTGCTGCCGTTCGAGAAAAGCTTCTACGACGAGCACGGCATGCCGGCCGAATTCGTCGGACATCCGCTCGCCGATGCAATTCCGCTGAGCGTCGACCGCCAAGCCGCGCGTGCCGCTCTGGGCGTCGACGGCGATGCGCAGGTCGTGGGCTTGTTGCCCGGGAGCCGTCGCGGCGAGGTGGCGCGCCTGGCGCAGGAGTTCATCGCCACCGCGCGCTGGCTCTCCCTCAAGCGCCCGGGCTTGGTATTCCTGGCACCGATGTCGAGCGCCGCAACCCGGCAGATTTTCGCGCAAGCACTGGCGCTGCATGCGCCGACCCTCGAAGTGCGGCTCATCGATGGTCAAGCCCAAACCGCGCTCATCGCCGCCGATGTGGTGCTGGTGGCATCGGGAACCGCCAGCCTTGAAGCCGCGCTGTGCAAACGACCCATGGTGGTGGTGTACCGCCTCGGAGCGATGACGGCATGGCTGCTGCGCCGCCTGAATCTGGTTAAATCGAAGTTTTTCGCGCAGCCGAATCTACTTGCGGATCGGCGCGTCGTCGGCGAGTATTTTCAAGAGGAAATTGTCCCTGAGTCGATCGGAGCAGAGCTCTTGATGTGGCTAGACGATGCCGAACGCCGCCATGAATTGGAAGGCGAGTTTTCGCTAATTCACGCCGAGTTGCGCCGCGGCGCCGGCGCTCGCGCGGCTCTGGCCATACTCTCGCTGCTGGCTTCGCGCGTCCGGCCCGCGGCGGAAGCGACGTGAGCCAGGGCGGGCGCACACCGCGCCGGGTGGCCGGTATCGATGAGGCGGGGCGTGGACCCCTGGCGGGGCCGGTGGTCGCCGCTGCGGTCATCCTTCGGCCCGGCTGCCCCATCCGGGGTGTCGCTGACTCCAAGGTGTTGAGCGCCGAGCAGCGCAGGGCCTTGAGCGTGGTGATTCGTCGCGACGCACTGTGTTTTGGCATCGGCTGGGCGGACCGCGCCGAAATCGATGCCCTGAACATTCTGCAGGCTACTTTTCTGGCGATGCGCCGAGCGCTGCTGGCGATGACTTTGATTCCCGATCATGTACTGGTGGATGGCAATCAATTGCCGCACTTGGGTGGGCTCGGAAAACCGATCAGCGCGCGGGCCATTGTCGGTGGCGACGCCACGCATCCGGCCATCAGCGCCGCATCTATCCTGGCAAAAACAGCCAGAGATAATTATATGAATCATATGGATACACTATATCCCTCATATTCTTTCGCAAATCATAAGGGATACTGCACCAAGGCGCATCTGCTGCTGCTGGAGCTCCATGGTCCGTGTCCCTTGCACCGCCAATCCTTCGCGCCGGTGCGCTTGGCGCGGAAGGTGGACGCTTGAGGCAATTCGTTCACCTGCGCCTGCACACCGAGTATTCACTGCTGGATGGGATCGTGCGGGTTGCGGATTTGATGGCCGCGGTGGCCGCGGCCGGGATGCCGGCGGTGGCGCTCACCGATCAAAGCAATCTGTTTGCCATGGTGAAGTTCTACAAGGAAGCCTTGGCCGCCGGGGTCAAGCCATTGATCGGGGTCGATGCATGGATTCGCGAGGCGGGCGAGCGCGCGCTGCCGTCGCGAGTGGTGTTCCTTTGCCAGAATCTGCTCGGGTATCGGCACCTGACGCAGTTGGTCACCCGATCCTTTCTGGAGGGTCAGCAGCGCGGTGCGCCCATGCTGGAGCGGTCCTGGCTACAAAGCGACATGCTGCAAGGACTGATCGTTCTATCGGGTGGTGCGGACGGCGATATCGGACAGGCGATTGCACGCGGCCGTGACGATGAGGCGCTGCGCTGCCTGACGCGCTGGCAGGACCTATGCGGCGATCGCTTTTATTTGGAGGTGCTGCGTACCGGGCGGGCAGGTGAAGAGACCCAGGCCGAGGCGGTGTTGGAACTGGCGCAGGAGCGAGGTGTGGCGGCGCTTGCGACCAATGATGTGCGCTTTCTGACGCGCGCTGAGTTCGAAGCGCACGAAGCGCGAGTGTGCATCCACGATGGCGCCCAGCTTGCCGACCCGAGTCGCGCGCGGCGCTACTCGGAGGAACAATACTTGAAATCGCCCGCCGAGATGGCAGAGTTGTTTAAGGATGCGCCAGAACTACTTGATAATACAGTTGAAATTGCTAAACGATGTTCGTTGGAAATCCGCTTAGGGTCCTCCATGCTTCCGGCCTATCCGGTGCCGGCCGGCACGGACACCGAGGGCTTCTTGAGCGACGAGGCGGTGCGCGGTCTCGACGTGCGGCTAGGGGCCGCTGCCGAGGTTGCCGAAACTGCCGCCGTTGAAGCGCGTACCGCCGCGTATCGCGCCCGCCTGGATTTGGAACTCGGCGTGATTTGTTCCATGGGGTTTGCCGGATATTTTTTGATCGTGGCCGATTTCATCCGCTGGGCGCGTGACAACGGGGTTCCGGTGGGACCGGGGCGCGGCTCTGGCGCAGGTTCGCTGGTGGCCTATGTGCTCGGCATCACCGATCTGGACCCGATCGAACACGATCTTCTGTTCGAGCGATTCTTGAATCCCGAGCGCGTGTCCATGCCCGATTTCGATGTGGACTTTTGCATGGAGGGGCGCGACCGAGTCATCGATTATGTGGCCAACAAATATGGCCGCGAGCGCGTCTCGCAAATCATCACCTATGGCACCTTGGCGGCCAAGGCCGTGGTGCGCGATGTCGGGCGCGTGCTCGGCCATAACTACGGCTACGTCGACAAGATTGCGAAGCTGATTCCTTTCGAGATCGGCATCACGCTCGACAAGGCGCTCGAACAAGAAGAAGAACTGAAGCGCCTGTATGACGGCGATACGGAGGTCCGCGAGCTCATCGATCTCGCACGCAGCCTCGAGGGCCTGGCGCGCAACGCGGGCACTCATGCGGGTGGGGTGGTCATCGCTCCGTCGGTGCTTACCGACTTCACTCCGCTGTACTGCGAAGAGGGCAGCACCACGCCGGTGACGCAATTCGACAAGGACGACGTCGAGGCGGCCGGCCTGGTCAAGTTCGATTTCTTGGGGCTGCGCACTCTGACCATCATTGACTGGGCGGTGCGCGACATCAACAAAGAGCGTGCGCGCCTCAGCGAAGCGCCGCTGGTCATGAGCGCGCTGCCCATGGACGACGCAGCGACCTACACGCTACTGAAAAGCACCCGCACCACCGCGGTCTTCCAGCTCGAGTCGCGCGGCATGAAGGATCTGATCCGCCGCTTGCAGCCGGACCGCTTCGGCGACATCGTGGCGCTGGTGGCCCTGTTCCGGCCCGGCCCGCTGCAATCGGGCATGGTGGAGGACTTCATTGCCCGTAAGCACGACACCAGCGGCGCCACCATCGACTACCTGCATCCGGATCTGAAACCGGTGCTGGCGGCGACCTATGGCGTGATCCTCTATCAAGAACAGGTCATGCAGATTGCGCAGATTCTGGCCGGATACACGCTCGGCGGCGCCGACCTTTTGCGCCGCGCCATGGGTAAGAAAAAGGCCGAGGAAATGGCCAAGCAGCGCTCGGTATTCGTCAGCGGCGCGGTGGCGCGCGGAGTGCGCGAAGCTCAAGCCACGCATATTTTCGATTTGATGGAGAAGTTTGCCGGCTACGGCTTCAACAAATCGCACTCGGCGGCCTATGCCCTTCTGTCCTACCAGACGGCGTGGCTCAAGGC
>JAYTXS010000041.1:0-5392 GCA_043742845.1 Gammaproteobacteria bacterium | reverse complement strand
GCGCATTCGTGCAGGTGCTTGAAGGTGAGGCTGAGACGGTCGAGACTGCTTTCGAGACCATTCGTGGGGACAAAAGGCACCACCAAATCAGGGCCATCTGCAAGAATTCGATTCTCGAACGCGCATTCGAGGGCTGGACCATGAGCCACAAAACCTTGGACCCTGCGGAGGCAGGAGAACTGATTGGAGAAGGCGATTATTTTTTGTCGCCAACTTGGATTCGGGAATTGGATTCGAATCGCGCGCAGAAGCTGCTCAGCGCTGCCAGCACCCAATGGCAAATAGAACGCCGTATCGGTAAATATCGGACTCTGGACCGCAGCGCGTAATCGTATCCAGACCCGTTCCGCATCAGAACATGCGGTAAACTCGACGCCATGGCCTGGTCTACCCGCGGAAGAAGATGAAAGTCGAGGCAACGCTTTGGATGGTCGTCCTCGTTTCGCTTGCGCTGGCCATTGTGTCCCCCAAGTACCGCAAGTATGGCCTGATTGTCGTCGGACTATGCATCGTCGGCATAGTCGCAATCATCGTGCTCGCTCGCAACGATGAAACACCGGCTTACACTTCTGCGGTCGTGCCGTTACCGCAGTCAAAACGCGTGGATTTCGAGCGATCGCACATCGAAAAGCTGGACAAAGAAGACCCGCAAGCCAAGAGTCGTATCGACGTGTCGCAGATTCGGTTCGATTCGATAGCACCCTCAACGGGCGCTGAACCAGGCACCTTCGAATCTATTCGAGCCCGGCTCTATAACGATTCTGCGCGCTTCACCCTGACCGACTATGGCTACTATTTGGCAGTGCAGGACTGCATTGGGCAGACCTGTACCACGATCTACGATCAGCGCGGCTTAGAGTCTGCGTCGGTACCTGCCAATCAAGCTCGCGACGTAAAGATTGTGATTCACAGCGGCGAGGCGCAACGCCTACCCGCCTTCAAGTTGCAGGGTGTGCCAAAGATCATTTTAGTGCCGTCAGAAGCGCGCGCGTATCAAGCAACCTCTTGATCTTTACTTGCCCGCGCGTATCGCGTGACCGGCTTCGCGCCACGCCTTCATACCGCCGTCGAGCGCGACCGCCCCTAAGAAGCCCATCGTGCGTAGCGTCGCGGCAGCGAGCGTTGAGATGCGGCCGAATTCGCAGCACACTAAAATGCGCTGAGTGGGATCTGGCAGTTCCTCATTCACACGCAACTCGAGCTGGCCGCGCGGCAGGTGCTTGGCCTCGGGGATATGTCCAGATTCGTAGGCATCACGTTCGCGCACATCTAAGACTGTGAGCTCTGCGCGACCCCGTTCCAGACAGGCCTTGAGCTGCGCCAGCGACATGAAGGGGACCACCGCGGCCGCGTCAGAAAGCATCTCTGCCACCGTTTTTCCACCGCTCATATTGGTTCGTAACGCCTCGGTGACATGAGTGGGCATGGTTAGATTAAGGTTCTGCATCATGTCGATGAAAGCAGCGCGAGCGGTTTTCTGCAGCCTTGGGTTCTCTGCGATCTCCTGGCCTATGGTTGAGTGGGAACGACCCTTATATTCATGCGCTGGGAACACATGATCCTCAACCTGGAGGCACATGGAATCCTGCGTGTGTCCAGGCGTATGCAGAGATTGCAGACGCAGTCGTCCGACTGCCAGCAGTTCGCCGCTGTCCAATCGTAGATCGACGTAAGGCGCGGGGCTGGAGCGGTGCATGACCACGGGCACTTGAAGCTGCCACGCGAGCTGGCGAGTCGCCGAGAAATGATCCGCATGGGTGTGAGTATCGATGAGGTAGCGGACGCGCAGACCATCGCGTGCGGTCAACGCCTTGTAACGGTCAATTTGGCTCAATTCCGGGTCAATCAGCACCGCTGCGCACGTTTCCTCGCAGCCGAGCAGGTACGAGCGACAGCCGCCCTGCTCCGAGATAGCGTTCTTCGTTGATCTGTAATCGCCATGGTAATCCTCTGCAACACAGGTGCTGAGCCATAAAAGGCCCTTCGACCGAGGCCCGCCAGTGAATTGTGTCAGGTATGGGCTGCGATTAAGGCGTCTACTTCATCCGGATTCACCGGTTTAGTGAGATGATAATTAAAGCCTGCGTCCAACGCACGGCGCTTGTCGTCTTCGTGACCCCACCCTGTCAGTGCAATGAGAATCATTTTCTCGCCCCACGATTCTCGGCGGATCGCTTGCGCCACGGCGTAGCCATTGAGTTTCGGCAGGCCAATATCCAATAGCATGATGTCGGGACGCAATTCATTGGCGCAGATAAGGGCTTGCTCGCCGTCGTAAGCAAATTTCACTTCATGTGCGGAGAGTTCGAGCAATAGACCTAAGGTGTGGGCTGCGTCTTCATTGTCGTCCACGACCAGAATCTTGCGCGCGCTGCCCACCGGCTCGGCGATGAGTACGGCGTCTCCGCGGGGTGTTTTCTCGGTGGCCGCAGCTCGAGGCAAGAGCACGCGAAATTCGCTGCCGCGCCCTAACCCCTCGCTGGAGGCGCTGACGCGACCCCCGTGTAACTCGACAATCCCCTTGACTAATGCAAGGCCTATTCCGAGACCGCCTTCGGAGCGATCGAGCGCGCTTTTGACTTGCGAGAACATCTCGAATATTCGCGACAGCGACTCCGCCTCCAGACCCATGCCCGAGTCCTTCACGGTGACCTCGATGCCGTCGGCCGCCGGTATCACCATCACCTCGATGCGGCCCGACGTTTCAGAATACTTTGCTGCGTTCGTCAACAGGTTGGAGAACACCTGCGAGAGGCGCAATGGGTCGCCGTCCACTTCGATCGGCGATTCTGGCAATGAGATCGACAGTGTATGGTGGCGCGATTCGATCAGCGGGCGGGCTACCTCCACGCTGGTTTCGATGATTGAGGCGACGGAGGCCTTTTGCCTGTGCAATACCAGGTGACCGCGGGTGATTCGTGACACATCGAGCAGGTCATCGAGCAGGCTCGCCATGGTACGAATTTGACGATCGATCACGGCGGTTGCCCAATCCCGGGTTTTCGCATCGGCGAGCGGCGCGCGTAATACCTTGGCGGCGCTTCGGACCGGCGCGAGGGGATTGCGCAACTCGTGCGCCAGGATGGCTAGAAACTCGTCCTTGCGCCGATCCGCTTCGCGTAACGCCTTTTCCGCATCCACCTGCTGGGAAATATCCGTGTTGGTTCCGAACCATCCTGTAAGGCGGCCTGCCGTATCCCGCGACGGAACAATGCGCGTTAGAAACGGGCGAAAATATCCGGCGGCGTTCTTTAGCGGAAACACCATTTCAAACGGCGCGCCGGCGGCGATCGACGCGCGCCAGCGGGTCAGCACGTCGGGCAGCACCGCGGGATCATGTACGGCTTGCCAACCCCACCCCTGCATCTGTTCAGGCGTAGTGCCGGTGTACTCGTACCAACGACTGTTGTACCAAAAAATCGCCCCCGTCTCATCGGCCATCCAGCACAGCATCGCAACGCTGTCTGCGAACGTGTGGAAGCGCATCTCACTCGCGGCGAGCGCCAGGCTTGCAACCACCCGATCCGTGACGTCGGATCCGATCACGAATATAGCTGTCACGGTGCCGGCCGCATCCTGTATAGGGTGGAACACGAAATCCACGTAGTGAGTCTCAACCGGCCCTGCGGCATTCACTTGCATCTCGTACTTCAAGGCTGTAGCCACATAAGGCTGACCGCTGTGATAAACCCCATCGAGCATCTGCAAGTAGCCCTGTGCAGCGGCGTCAGGAAGTGCTTCGGCCATCGTACGCCCGAGGACATCCCGATTGCCGACCAAGTGGCGATAGCGCGGATTGGCGAGCTCGAAGCGGTGCTCCGGCCCGCGCACCACCGCCATGAAAGTCGGCGCCTGCTCAAACAAGTTGGCGAACCGCTCGCGCTCTTCACTGGCACGTCGAGCAGCCAAGACCTGGGCGGTGGTCTCCGAGCAGATGACCAGAACTCCGCCAATTCCCAATGGCGCGCTTTCATCGTCGATTGGCCCATAGCTATAGGTCCAGTAGACCTCTTCAATTACACCGTTTCGGGTGATCGGCACCAACGCGTTCTCGTGGGATACCGAGCCGCGACCGGACACTACGTGCTCGATTTCAGGGCCGATGATGGGCCAAATTTCCTCCCAGACTTCGACGGCAGGCCGGCCCAATGAGCTGGGGTGCCGCTCAGACCCGATCGATTGACGATAGGCGTCGTTGTAGAAGCAAAGCAATGCGGGCCCCCAACAGATGTACATGGGATGGCCGGTATTCAGCAGAAGCCGCAGCGCCGTGCGCAAAGCTTGTGGCCACGTGTCGGGGGTGCCCAAAGGACTGCGGCCCCAGTCATGCGCGCGTATGAGCGTCCCCATTTCACCGCCGCCGGCCAAAAATGAGACCTGGGATATCATTGCGTTCGCAACTGACGCCTTACTTCGGCTTTTTGAAGCGGTATAGGAACTGATCGGTGTGATTGCGGACCGACGGGTCGAACACGTTCTTGCTGCGATCGTCGCCGGCATTGGCAAGAACGGAACTCTGGGCGTCAAGCTTGAAACCGGCCGCCAACACATCTGCCTTGGCTCTCGCGGGATCAATACGATGCAGTGTCTCGGTTGCGCTTATGCCTGAGCCCTCAGCGGCCGCGTGATCCAGCACGACGTAGACACCGCCCGGCTTCAAGGCGGCGAATACGGCCTTGTTGAACGCCGCCACATCCGCAGGGCCCATGAACTTGTCGTAGAGGTCGTGGTAATTCTGCCGAATGAGCACGGCATCGAGTCCTGTCGGCAATGCCGTGGCAACAGAATCGTCGCTGACGACCACGTTGGGCGACTGCGCTGCCAATGAATTCATCATGCCCAACACTTCGGGATGGATTTTGACGACTTCGGCGGTCTCGATGGCGTATACCTTTCCCGAAGGACCCACGGCCTGTGCCAGCGAAGCCGTCAGACGCCCGCCGACGATATCGGCCACCCGATCTCCCTTCTTCAATCCGATGAACGCGATGACCTCTGGTACTTTCCACGCCGGATCGACCTGTGGGGCGGCGGATTGCGACAACGCCGGCGTGGCAATACCCACTGACACGGCCAGCAGGAGCGAGAGTGCGAGTGCGAGATTTTTCATGTACCCATCCTTCTGGTTAAACCCAACCGCTATTTGACACAATTTACCCGTGGGGCGCCAGCGAAGCTCGATACGCCATAGCCGCCATTCGAATAGCATCCGACTGCGCCGGATAGGTGTACAAAACGTCAGCCAGCTTGAGCATGCCGATCTTGGCGCTCATGATGACCGCGAGCTCATTGATCATTTCGCTGGCCCGTGACGCCACAATGGCGGCTCCGATGATCTCGTCGGTTCCCTCGCGTACGTGAATCTTGACGAATCCGTCGTCGCAGCCATCCG
>JAYTXS010000040.1:0-7052 GCA_043742845.1 Gammaproteobacteria bacterium | reverse complement strand
GTCGGCTCATGTCTTTGAGTTCGGGACTCGACCCCTCCGCCTCCGGAATGCCCTCCGGCTCTAGTGCCATCCCACAGATCGGGCAGCTCCCGGGTTCATTACGCCGAATCTGCGGGTGCATGGGACAGGTATAAATGGTGCCATGAGCAACCGGTGAGCTCGGTGCAAACGGGCTCGCGGACGCGCTGGTCGCTTTCAGATACTGAGCGGGGTCCGCAACGAATTGTGCCTTGCACCCACCGCAACAAAAATAGTACGTCTGACCATGGAACTGCGCCTGGTGCTTGGCCGTGGCCGGATCAATACGCATGCCACACACGGGATCGCGGGTTTGGACCTCGCCATCCGCCGTGGCTGCGTGCGCAGGCGATTTAGTTGCCGTCGCGCAGCAACAGGTCTTCTGGGGAGCGGAGGCGGATGTCATAAAACGGACTCATTAACGTGGCGCAGCGTCTATCTGGCTGTTAGTCTAGGCCCGTACCTAGGTACGGAGTCAAGCGATGCCCAAAACAATGGCGGACAGCCCGTTGGCCAGTCCATCGGGCATCCATTCAGGTGCTCCTATCACCATTGGAGGCCTGGCGCGAGCTGCCGACGTCGGCGTCGAGACGGTACGGTATTACCAGCGTCGACGTCTGCTCGCTGTCCCACACAGCGGCGGTGGTATCCGCCGCTATCCGCTCGCGATGGTGGACCGGATTCGGTTCATCAAACGGTCGCAAAACTTAGGGTTCAGCCTGGAGGAGATTCGCGAATTGCTGCGGCTGGAGACCGGAGGTAGCCGCCTTGCGATCCAGAAGATTGCAGGATCGCGCCTCGCCAACATCCGCGAGAAGATTGCCGCTCTCAACCAGATGGAACGTGTTCTCTCGGCACTTTTAACTGAGTGTGAGCACACGGAGTCGTTCGCACCGTGCCCTATCATCGCGGCCCTGAATGAAAGTCCACTCGGAGACCCGAGTACGGATAAAGACTGATAAGTGTTCTAAGATCACCCCAACTAATCGCCTATCGCAGATTCCATTTCGGTGTCAGCGCCACAGCGCGCGCCGATGCCATAACAGGTAGGCAGCCGGTAGCACCAGCATCGACAGAATTGGCGCCGTGATCATGCCACCCACCATGGGAGCCGCGATCCGGCGCATGACTTCAGATCCCGTGCCACCGCCGAGCATAATCGGCAACAGCCCGGCAACAATCACGGCGACTGTCATCGCTTTCGGCCTGACGCGAAGCACTGCACCTTCCTCGATCGCGTCGATGAGATCTTGTTCGGTGCCCAATTGCTGGGCATCGCGGCGCTTTTTGATGGCGTGATCGAGGTAAATCAGCATAATCACGCCAAATTCTGCTGACACGCCGGCCAGCGCGATGAAGCCGATCGCCGAGGCTATTGAGAAATTGTAGCCCAGCAGAAACAGCAGCCACAGCCCGCCCACTAAGGCGAACGGCAGCGTTCCCATAATGAGCGCCGCCTCACCGAAGCTGCGGAAGGTCAGATACAACAAGACGAAGATAATCACCAAGGTAAAAGGGATGACGAGTATGAGTCTCTTTGTTGCGCGCTCCAGATATTCGAACTGACCCGACCAGGCAATTGAATAGCCGGCGGGCAACTGCACCTGGTGGGCAACCAATGTTTGTGCTTCTGCCACATACGACCCTAAATCCCGGCCGGTAATGTCAACGTATACCCACCCATTCAAGCGCGCGTTCTCGCTACGGATTTGTGGCGGGCCATCGGTGACGACGAGATCCGCGACGGCGCCGAGCGTGGTCGTTGCGCCGGCCGCGGTAACGATGGGTAATATGGTCAGCTTTCCCACCGAATCGCGAAGCTCACGCGGATAGCGCATGTTGATCGGGAAGCGCTGCAGGCCTTCGACCGTCTCGCCGATATTTTCACCGCCGATCGCGAGCGATACGACCTGTTGCACGTCCGCCAGGCTCAAACCAAAGCGAGCGGCACGAAGCCGGTCGATCCGCACTTCGATGTAGCGGCCACCGCGGACGCGTTCGGCGTAGGCTGAGCGAGTGCCGGGGAGTTGCTTCATCGTCGCTTCGACCTTCTTGCCAATTTGCTCGATGACATTGAGGTCAGGCCCAGCGATCTTGATGCCGACGGGGCTTTTGATGCCGGTCGAGAGCATATCGATCCGATTGCGGATTGGTTGCACCCACAGATTCGATAGTCCCGGTATTTGCAGAGCGGCGTTCATTTCATCGATCAATTGATCTTGCGTCTTACCACTCGGCCATTGAGCGCGCGGCTTGAAGCTGATGGTGGTCTCAAACATCTCCGACCCCGCAGGATCGGTGGCGGTTTCAGCACGCCCGACTTTGCCAAACACCCGTTCGATTTCGGGAAACTGCATCAACACCCGGTCGGTCTGCTGCAGCAGCTGAGAGGCCTTGTCGGCGGAAAGGCCGGGGAGCGCAGAGGGCATGTATAGCAGGTCGCCCTCGACGATCGGTGGCATGAACTCGCTGCCCAGCCGCGTCATTGGCAGAATACTCGCAACGCTCAGCAGCGCTGCGGCGACCAGCATGGTTTTCGGATGTCGAAGTATCCAAGCCAGTAGCGGCCGATACAGGGCAATCAAAAAACGGTTCAAGGGATTGCGGCGCTCATCGGGAATACGGCCCCGAACGAAATAGAACATGAGCACCGGGATGAGCGTTACGGAAAGACCCGCAGCGGCGGCCATCGAATAGGTTTTAGTGAATGCCAGCGGGCCGAAGAGCTTGCCCTCCTGGGCTTCGAGCGTGAACACCGGGACGAAGCTCAACGTGATGATGAGTAAGCTAAAGAACAGCGCCGGGCCCACTTCTGCCGCCGCCGCAGCGATCAGCGTTGCCTGCTGAGCGGCATCCGGTCGGCGATCCGGGTTCTCGTGATTCCAGGCCTCAAGATGCTTGTGCGCGTTCTCGATCATGACGACTGCGGCGTCGACCATGGCACCGATCGCGATAGCGATGCCCCCTAAGGACATGATATTGGCGTTGACCCCCTGCCAGTTCATGACTGTGAAGGCCGCCAGAATCCCTAAAGGGAGGCTCACGATGGCGACAAACGCGGAGCGCAGATGGAACAAAAAAAGCGCGCAGACCAGGGTCACCACAATGAACTCTTCGATCAGTCGATCGCGCAGCGTCGCCACTGATTGGTGGATCAGTTCCGATCGATCGTAGGTCGGGATAATCTCGACGCCTTTCGGAAGGCCCGCTTGCAGACTTGCGAGCTTTGCCTTGACCGCATCGATGGTTGCGAGCGTATTCTTGCCAGCGCGCATGATGATAATGCCGCCGACCGCCTCGCCCTTGCCGTCGAGTTCGGAGATACCGCGGCGGATTTCGGGGCCAATTTGAATCCGAGCAACCTCGCCCAACAGAATCGGTGTGCCGGTGCTACCTAAGCCCACGGGGACGCTACGAAAATCATCGAGATTCTTCAAGTACCCCGTCGCGCGTACCGCGTAGTCGGCCTCCCCAAGCTCAAGCACGGAGCCGCCGGTTTCATTATTGGAGCTTTTAATAGCGTCTTTGACGCGCTCAATGGTGATGCCCAGGGCGCGCATTCGATCCGGATCAAGCACGACCTGATACTGCTTGACGAATCCCCCGATACTCGCGACTTCCGCCACGTCGGGCACACTCTTAAGCTCATATTTGAGAAACCAGTCTTGCAGCGCCCGCAGCTGCGAGATGTCGTGCTGGCCACTGTGATCGATGAGGGCGTATTCGTAAATCCAGCCGACGCCGGTGCCGTCGGGCCCGAGCGTTGCTTTAGCAGACGGTGGCAATCGCCCCGTCACCTGGTTCAAATATTCGAGCACCCGAGAGCGTGCCCAATACAGATCGGTCTTGTCATCGAAAATGATGTAGACGTAAGAGTCGCCAAAAAACGAGTAGCCACGCACGGTGCGAGCCCCGGGCACCGAGAGCATGGTGGTGGTTAAGGGATAGGTAACCTGGTCTTCCACGACCTGCGGTGCCTGGCCGGGGTATTCCGTGCGGATGATGACCTGTGTATCCGACAAATCCGGTAGTGCATCGAGCGGGGTCGAGAGCGTGGCGTGAATGCCCCACGCCGCCAGCAGCGCGGTTGCCATGAGCACCAGGAAGCGGTTCTGAATCGACCAGCGGATGAGCGATTCGAGCATATCAGTGTCCCCCACCCGTTGGTTTCTCGGCGGGCGCGGGCATCTGCTGCGAATCCATCTCCATCTTCGGAAGCTCACTCGCGCCGGCGAGATTATCGAAGGCGCCCCGCAAGCTCGCTTCAGAGTCGATGAGAAACTGTCCCGAAGCGACGATGCTTTGGTCGATACTCAAGCCTTCGAGGATCTCGGAACGGCCGCCTTGCTCGGCGCCGACTCGCACGACGACGGGGCGAAAATGCGTTCCATCATCGGCAACGATGACAATGCTGCGGGTACCGGTCTTGATGACCGCCTCGGTCGGTACCGTAAGCACTTTCTTAAGCGGCGCCCCGCGAAAATGCACGGCGGCGAACATCCCGGGCCGCAGGCGCTGGTGCGGATTGCTGACGATGACTCGCACTTTGAGGCTGCGGGTGGACTGCATCAGCTCCGGATACAAGTAATCAACTTTCCCCTCGAAACGAATTCCTGGCAGGGCCGGGACGGATACTTCGGCCAGATCGCCAGGACTGATCCATCCGGCCTGCGTTTCGGGAACGTCGGCTGTCACCCAGACGCTATCCAGATTGGCGAGCTGAAATAGCGTCGCCCCGGGTTGCACGGCCGCTCCCTGACGAACCCCCAGTTCCATCACGTAGCCATCGAACGGTGCCGTGTAAGCGACGCGTCGCTCAGGTTTACCCGTACTTTCGATGCGAGCGATCTGCGCGACCGATAATCCGAAAAGGGCGAGCCGGCGGCGCGCGGCCTCGATGAGTGCGGGGTCACTCGACCCTTGCGCAATCAGGAGTTCCTGCTGCGTCGCCAGCAATTCGGGCGAGTACACGCCGGCGAGCTGCTGACCGCCGCGCACCGCGTCGCCCACCGCGCGTACATCCAGCTGCTCGACCCAACCGGGCTCGCGCACTTGAATGGCCTGAATGCGATGCTCATCAGCGCCCACCAAACCGACCGTATCGGTACTGCGCGCAAAGCTGCCCTCCTCAACCTTTGCCATGCGCACGCCTAAATTCTCGACAACTCGCGAATCGATCTCGATGCTGCCCGGCGAACCGGTTGTCCCTGAGGAGCCGGGTGTTCCAGAGGACGCCCCTGACGAATTGGAACACTTCGGAGCGAGATGCATGTCCATGAACGGGGATTTTCCGGGCTTGTCGAAATGCTCGGCGGGGCGCATCGGGTCATACCAATACGCGGGCGGCGCGTTGCCGCAGACGGTCTGTTTAGAGGATGCTTGGTGTGGGTGCAGGAAAACCCAAGCGAGTACCGCGATGGTGACGCCTAACCCCCCGACCCAGGCCATGACCGCAGAGCGCTTCATGGCGCTTCTCCTGAGACGGTTTGAGCAGCGGCCAGATAGTTGAGGCGTACTTGCGCGCGCATGGCTTCGACGGCCAGCGCTAACCGTTTCAACTGAACATCGAGTTCCCCGCGCCGCGCGAGCAGCACCGCATCAAACGTCCCGCGACCGGCCGCGTAGACGCCGCGCGCCGCATCGATTCGTTGCCGCGCGTCGGGAATGATCACGGTATCGAATTCGGCAACCCGTTGGGTGAAGTGTTGCCAATCGACGTAGTCTTGGCTCACCTGTGCGTGCAGCTCACGCAGCGCATCGCGTTTGCGCTCCTTGATAGCGCGCGCTTGGGCTTGCGCGGCGGTGAGTTCGCGATCTTGGCGATTTTGCGTGAAGTACGGCAGACCTACCGTGAATTGCACACCGACAAAATCCGCGTAGTCGGGTCGGTAGGCAAAATACAGCTCCACAGAAACATCCGGTTTGTAGGCCTGTTTCGCAAGAGCAATATCGGTCATGGATGAATCGATCTGGGCGTCAAGGCTGCCGATGGCGGGATGATGATCGGAACGCTCCAGCAAATAAGGCAACGCGGTCGATAGCACGGGTAGCGCGGGTGACTCAGCCAACGGTCGGCGTGCCGCCTCGCCAATCCAACGTTCGAGACCGTCCCGTGCGCGAAGCTCATGGTGCAGCCAGTCATGGGCTTTGTCGCTGACCAGCGCCGCGTCGATTTTCGCTGCTAACCAATCGGCTTGGGAGGCCTTCCCCGCCGTGTAATCTTTCTCCAAGGCGCGCACCTGCAGTGCGGACTCATCGATCAGTCGCTGCGTCAATTGATAGGCCTGCGCGGCCTCGTAGACATCGAGCCACGCGAGCGCTGTGTCGCGCCGCACGGCTCGCTCGTCGCTTCGAAGCGCGGCACGATCGATATCGGCGCCTTGGGTGGCCCGCGCCCCTTTCAGGCGACGCTTTTCGAAGCGGGTAAATTCCTGGCTCACCCCGACGGTAAATTCCGTGAAGTTATCACGTCGCACGCTGAAAGCCTCGGCCGTATCGATGGGCAATTCTTTCAGTCCGCCGGTGAGCTTTGGATCGGGCAATTGAGATGCGGCAATCGCTTGGGCCTGCTGCGCTTCAATCCTCGCCTCGCGACTGGTCAGCATGGGTTGGTCAATCAACGCGAGTCGTGTCGCCTCCTCCAACGTCAATAGCGGTGCTGCGTCTACAACAGGTGTCTCTGTAGTAGGTCGGTAAGCGAAGGCGGGGGGGATATCTGCAGCCAGGGCGTATTGGGCACACGCCGCAACAAGCAGGAATGCCCCTCTCTTAGACCATGCAATCATGGAAGTTCTCCCAATCGTCCAATGACCCTAATCCGCGATGAAACGGACAAGGCCGCGCGGGCAATGTTCGCCCGAATGCTTACTTGAGCTTAAGGAGCACTAGGCGATTGGAGGACGAAGAGGGCGAGGTGCGTCGAATTGAGCAAACGCCGCGGCGCCGGCCTCTGGAATGGCCGCACCCCGCAACGGAATCCGGATTAAGGAAGGAAGCGTTAGTGGCGCCGCGGCGCCTACCGGGACAGGACACTG
>JAYTXS010000039.1:0-4523 GCA_043742845.1 Gammaproteobacteria bacterium | reverse complement strand
GCAAGTCTGATTCCAATGAAGATAAACAGACTGCCGACGCCGCGATTGAAGCACTTCTTGAATGCGTCGCCCGCCGCGAATCGGCTGCTGAGTCGCGCTGTCGACCAGGCAACGAGCAAATTCCACAGCGTGCCGTTGATATCGAAAATCGCACCCAGGAAGAGAAATGCCAGCGGCTTCGACGGTGCATCGGCCATGACAAATTGCGGCAGAAACGCCAGGAAAAATAGCGCTACCTTAGGGTTCAAGACATTCGTGAGAAATCCCTGGAAGAAAATGCTCCGCAGCGCGGCCGGCCGATTGCCCGACGCAGTGGGCGCAGATTGAGCCGATCCCTTGGCTCGTAGCAGCGAAATTCCCACGTACACAAGGTAGGCGGCTCCGATGATTTTCACCGCGGTGAATAGAGTCGCGGATGCGGCTAGCAGGGCCGACAAGCCGAGGGCCGCGGCGCAAATATGCACCAGTGCGCCGGCGCCGATTCCCAGCGCCGCGACCGCACCGGCGCGCCAACCTTGGGCGGAGCTGCGGCCGACGATGTAGAGCGTGTCGGGTCCCGGAGTGATATTCAATAATAGGCCGGACAGCACAAAGAGCCACACATCATGAATACCTAGCAAGGATGGGCCTCCCATGATTGGCAACGCTAGCCTGGACGGGGAAATTTCGCCAGTAGCTGTGCGCGGCGTTCAAGGCTCTGCGCCGGCCAGCGCTCGGATGCCCGATAGTATTCGCTTTCGGCGGCCATATCCGGCGGCAGCGTCAACCATGGTTGCTTCGTCGAAGTGTAGATATGGATGTCCGGGGGGAGGCGCGCCGGTTCATCAAGCGTACCGACGCGCACGAAGCACACTGCGTCGCCGGAGCCGGCATAGCTGCTCCATAGCGCCACGTGGCATGTTGGGCAGCGAGAAATCCGCTGTCCCTTGCCGCTGAGGGACGGGGTCTCGATGATCATTGCCTGCCCTTGCAACACCTGCACGCGATCGGCCTCGATCATGGCGTTGAGCGCGAATGCGGTGCCCGTCTCGCGCTGGCACCAACTGCAGTGGCAGCAGTGTACGAACAGTGGTTTGCTGATCAGGCGATAGCGCACCTGCCGGCAGGTGCAGCCGCCGTCGTAGACGGAATCCATAGTTGCATCGCGGTTCATGGAGCGCGCTTGCGGGCGGTGACCTCGATCTCGATCTGCATACGCGGATCCGCCAGGCCTGCGGAAATCATCATGGCTGCGGGGCGAATCTCGCCCAGGTATTTCTTTAGTATCGGCCAGCACTCGGGGAAGCGCGCGCCGTTCGGCACCACATAGGTCACCCGTACGACGTCGGCGAGCTCGGCGCCGGCCTGGCGTAGTGCCGCCTGGATGTTCTTCATGCACTGTTCAGTCTGAGCCAATAGATCATCAGAGATGGTCATGGTCGCGTAGTCGAATCCTGTCGTTCCGGACACGAAGACCCACTCGCCATCGACTACCGCCCGCGAATACCCGATGTCGAGTTCGAATTGAGATCCTGAACTGATCAACCGGCGGGTCATCGAGTACTCCTCGGATACTGAGTGCGGTTCTGATCGGGGGATTCCCACGACACACGATGTTCCAGCCACACTTCCAGCGTCGGCGGGAATAAATTTGGGTTGTCGAGGGATGCCGTGGTGATGTCGACCGTCGCAGGGCTGGCTACGCACTCGTAGGATATTTGGCTGCCGCACGTGCCGCAGAATTGGCGCAGCACGCCCTGCGAGGACCGATAAAGCCGCGGCTCCCCCGTCAGCATTTCTACCTGGCTGCGGTCAAAGGTCAGCCACGCGACTGTGGGGGCGGCGCTTGCCCGGCGGCAGGTGGCGCAGTGACAGATGCTGGAGAAAATAGGTTCGCCGGAAATGCGAAACCGAATCGCTGAGCAGAGGCAGCCGCCTTGATGGATCTGCATGATGGTGGAATCTTAGCGGGTATCATGCGCCATGGCTGAAAAATTGCAGGTTCAGTGTTGTATCGCCGGCGGCGGACCGGCCGGAATGATGCTGGGCTACTTGCTGGGGCGCGCCGGAGTCAAGACCGTCGTTTTGGAGAAGCATGCAGATTTTTTGCGTGATTTTCGAGGCGATACCGTACACCCCTCGACCCTGATGATCATGCAGGAACTGGGCTTGGCCGAAGATTTCTTGAAGTTGCCACACTCTAAGATTCGCAAGCTCAGCCTCGAAATTGGCGATACCTCCATCAAAATCGCGGAATTCGCGCGAATTTCGGTGCCGTTCAAGTTCGTCGCGCTGATGCCGCAGTGGGATTTCCTCAACTTCCTGGCGGACCGGGGCCGGCGCTTTCCTTCCCTCACGGTGATGATGTCGTCGCAGGTGAACGGTTTGATCGAGGCCTCGGGCCGCGTCGTAGGTGTCACAGCCAATACGCCGAGCGGCCCCCTGGATGTGCATGCCGATCTGGTGGTGGGCTGCGACGGCCGCTCCTCGACGGTGCGAGCGGCGTCCGGGCTGGTAATGCAGGACTTGGGCTCACCCATCGACGTGCTGTGGTTTCGGCTGTCGAAAAGAGCGGGCGATCCCGTCGATGTACTGGGACGTCTCGGCTCCAGTTCCATGATCGTTACCATTGACCGCACTGACTACTGGCAGTGCGCCTATGTCATCGGCAAAGGGGGCATCGGGGCGATACATGCCGTCGGGCTCGAGGCATTTAAGGCCGCTGTCGGTGACGGCGCCCATTTTTTGTCCGATCGAGTCGAGGAATTGAAATCCTTCGATGACGTCAAGCTATTGAGTGTCGCCGTCGATCGGCTGACGACCTGGTCCAAGCCCGGATTGCTTTGCATCGGCGATGCGGCGCACGCCATGTCGCCGGTGGGCGGCGTGGGCATCAATCTCGCCATCCAAGATGCGGTGGCAACGGCCAATCTTCTCGCGGTGAGGCTCGAGGCGGGGACACTGCGGGACGAAGATTTGGCTAGAGTGCAGCGGCGCCGTTTGTTTCCCGCGAAGGTGATCCAGACCATGCAGGTCGCGGTTCACAATCGAATATTGAAGCCTGCGATTTCCGGCCGCAGCGCTCAACTAAAAGTGCCTTGGGTATTAAGACTGCTGAATGGAAGTGCGGCATTGCGGCGATGGCCGGCACAAATACTGGGGTTAGGTGTACGCCCCGAACATGTGCGCTCGCCGATCGAAATACCAAAGGCCGGCGGAAAAAGCGTACCACCATAGTACGGCGATCAACCAGCGCCCCATCACGTGATAATGGGCCAGCGTGAAAAACCCGGCGTATGCCGCTGCGACGCAGCCCAGGGAAATCAGCAGCAGTGCGTTCGCCGGCAAAGGCCGCATCTTCAATTGACGTATTGATATGCCATAGGCCAGTGCACCCGTCATCGCTGCCAATCCTAGCGCGGCATAAGCTCTGGAATCTCCGGGTAGGCCACCGAATAGCTTCATGGCGATGAGTGCAACTTGCAAGGTCACGACGCAAAGTGCCGCGGCAACACCGATGAATAGGGCCATCCGCCACAGCGGTTGGGGTGCGCGGAGAGCGACGACCAAGGCCAACGCGTGAAGCCCACCGTACAGTGCAAAAGACAGGAGCGCGCTGCTCGCTAGCGGCAGGGAGGACGTGAGCCCGGCCAAGACACTCAAGCAGGTGAGGCATGCAAAATGCCGCAAATAGAGGAAATGGCCCACTCAGGCGAACGCATAACCCTGAACGAGCGCCACTGCCACGAACCACCCCCAATGGGTGACGAAGGCAGCGATCAGTAAGGCAACAGCAATGGTGGTGCCTGCGAAATGCAATCGGCGGCAGGTAAGGTTGGCGTGCTCTGCCAGATAAAAGGGATAGAAATCACCGAAGGTGCGAAACGAACCTGCGCTGTTCATCGGTACTCTCCGCGGGCACGATCCCGTTAAGGATTTAACACTCTTCCGCCGATGAATCGATAGCCGGCAGCATTCAAACTTCCGGCCACGCGAGCGATCTCGACTTTATCGACAGAGGAGACTATGCGAACGTCATAGACTGCTCCGCTGGCCACCCTAAGCTCGTCCTTGACGAATGAAACGACGTCGCCACAGGGAACGATGCTGCCCTGCTGCTCGCTGAAGAGAGCCACGACACAGGTATGCCGCCCACCATCGACGGTCACGATGGCGTCGGCTCTTTCCGCAATTCTTGGCGACGCCGAGGTCCCGGCGGAGGGTCCACAGCCGACCAGCGCCATGGCGACTATCATCACTGTGCCCATTGCTTTCATTTGCGAGAGGCTAGCCGGGATCCTTGTCGAAGGCTACCGTTCCGGGGGGCAATTGCACCCAACTGTGCCTTCGGCTGTCGTAAACGGAAACTTTGGGGGCAGGAAAGCTCGACTCGGCAAAGGCTCCCACGGCGACACTCACGGAATCATGGCGTCCGTCTTCGGTATGGAAAACCGTGGTGCCGCAGATTGGGCAAAATCTGAATGTGAATTGGGCGCCTTGGTCGCCGCGGCGAACGTACTCCGTTGCGGTGCCGAACACTTTGA
>JAYTXS010000038.1:0-8108 GCA_043742845.1 Gammaproteobacteria bacterium | reverse complement strand
GCCGCTTAAAGACTGCTACCGGTGCGTCGGCGGGGCCTCATCGAGGTCGCCGATTGGCCGTATATGGAAGTCTCGGCGGCCGGCGTGGAAATTACGGTCGTCGATGAGGGCGTAGGATTCGATACGCGCCTGCCCGCGCCGCTCAGCGGCTGACGATGCCGGTTTTAGGCCTGTTCATGGCGAGTTCTGAGCAGGCCACCGCCAATTTTCACGGTACCATTGGGGGGAGGTCGGTCCGTTTTGCGCGCGATGGCCGAGCTTGCCAAATAAATTTTTGATTCTGGGGAGACACAGATGAACTTAAACCCGAAGCTGTCCTATGCGATCGCGGCAATCCTGAGCGGCGCCGCCGCCGGGCTGGTCAGCGCGGCGCCGGCGCCCGACGCCGATTCCAGCTCCGATACGATTCAAGAAATCACCGTCACCGCGCAGCGGCGTAGCCAGAGCATGCAAGACGTGCCGATCTCAATGCAGGCCTTCACGGGCAAGGCATTGGAACAGCTCAACATCTCGACATTCGACGACTACATCAAGTATTTGCCGAACGTGACCTCGGCGAACAACGGGCCGGGACAGAATGAAGTATTCATGCGCGGCTTGAGCGCCGGTGCCCAGCCCAGTCAGGGCAGCGGCTCGACCGGCTTGTATCCCAATGTCGCCATTTATCTGGACAATCAATCCGGCCAGCTGCCGAACCGCAATCTCGATGTGTACGCAGCCGATATAGATCGCATCGAAGTTCTGGAGGGTCCACAGGGCACTCTATTCGGTTCCGGCGCCGAGTCTGGTGCGATCCGCTACATCACCAATGCACCCAAGCTCGACGTGACCGAAGGCCGCGTCAAAGCCGGCTACGGAATTACTGCTCACGGCGATCCGAATTCCGACCTGACGGCGGTGCTGAATCTGCCGCTGATCGCCGACACCCTGGCTGTTCGGACCGTGATTTACAGCAATAGCCGAGGCGGCTACATCGACAACGTGCCCGCCACCTTTACGCGCAAAAACACCGACATCGGCATTTCCTACGCAGGCTACCAGGCGGTCAATGGAGTGTGCCCCGATGGCCTGCCGAACAATGGCTATTGCGTGCCGCCTGGCAGCCCCTCCATCAATAACAACAGCATCGCGGCCAGAGCCATCAATCCCGTCACCTACCAGGGCGTGCGCGGCGAGGCGCTCTACAAGTTCAACGAGAATTGGGACGTGTTGATCACGCAGTCCTATCAGGAAATGAACTCGAAGGGCGTCTTTTACCAACAGCCGACGGCTTCCGACGGTGCAGCGCTGCAGCCGCTCGAAGCGACGTTGTTCAATGCCGCCTACGACAAGGACAAGTTTGAAAGCACTGCATGGACCTTGAACGGCAAGTTCGGCGAATTAAAAGCCGTGTACACCGGCGGCTACCTGGTGCGCAACGTCGAGCAAGTCGGCGACTACACGAACTACGCGCGCGGCTTCTATGCCGATTACTACCAATGCTATCGGGCGGGCTCGGGAGATGCATTGCATCCCAACGCAACCTGCTTCTCGCCAAGCGCAACCTGGCACTCTGCCGAGCGCAACACGCACCAGCAACATGAGTTCCGGGTGAGCACACCGGACGATTGGCGCTTGCGCGCAATCGCCGGCGCCTACTGGGAGGACAACAAGTTATTCGATCAGACGGGCTGGGGCTACAAGACCGTCCCTTCCTGCACCTCGAACGACGCAGCCGGCTCGCCGGGAAATAGCGGCTGCTTCGCGGATATAGGTACTGCACCCGGATCGACCGTCGTGAATCCGGGCGTGCAGCCCTCGAACACCTCTTTCTATCAGGACACGGTGCGCGAGACGAAGCAGACGGCATTCTTCGCGTCGGTAGACTTCGACCTTATTCCGAAGGTATTGACGATTACTGCGGGAACGCGTCATTTCCGCTTCGAGAACACTTCCAAAGGCAGCGTCAGCAGTAGTTTTTACTGCTTCGAGGGTGGCGCGCCGGCGGGCGGATGTGTCGCCGACAATTTCAATCTCGACAAGCAACACTTGCATGACAGCGAATCCGGCTTCAAGAGCCGCGGCAACTTGACCTGGCATGTCACTTCAGACGCCATGCTGTACTACACCTGGTCGCAGGGCTTTCGCCCGGGCGGGTTCAATCAGAACGGCGGTTCCCTGCATGCCTATGGCCCAGACGCGGTGCAGCAGTACGCGGTACCGAGTTCCTACAAGTCCGACCAGTTGACCAACAACGAGATCGGCTGGAAGACGGAGTTCTTGGACCGGCGGCTGCAATGGAACGGCGCGGTGTACCGCGAGAACTGGAACAACGTCCAGGTGGCTTTCTTCGATCCTGGCTTGGTCGGCAACATTTTCTACAATACCAACGGCCAGAATTTTCTCATCAAGGGAATCGAGACCTCGATCGTGGCGCACGTGATATCCGGACTCACTCTGCAGGGCGCGGCGTCCTGGAATCAGAGCCGGCAGACGAATTCGCCGGTGTTGATCTCCAACAACCCGCTGAGCGCGAACTTCGGCAAGCCCATCACGCAAAACTGCGACAGCAGCGGCACTAATTGCACGCCGGTCACCAACCCGTTCGGCCCGATCGGTTCGCCGAGTGCGAACGCGCCGCCGATACAATTCAGCCTGCGCGCCCGCTACGATTGGAACGTCATGGATTACAAACCCTTCGTTCAATTCGGCGCGGTCCACACCGGCCATTCATTTACACAGGCCGGCTCCAATCCGACGATTGCGGAGGCCGGGGGGATCACCACCGGTAGACTGCGATTTGAAAATCCTGCGTACTCGACTTTCGACGCGTCATTCGGTGTAGCGAAGGACGCCTGGAATGTCATGGTTTTTGCTGAGAACTTGAACAACACGCATGCCAGCACATTCACCAGCACCGATCAGTTCATCGTCGAGCAGACGCCGTTGCGGCCGAGAGTGATCGGCGTGACTTTTGGTTATAGTTTCTAATGACTGCTTATCGCTTCTGACGAGTCTCCCTCGCGTCCTGCGACGCGAGGGGTTACTTCGTCCAGCGATACACGGCGCCGGGGAACGGGGTTTTCCACGGGTCGAAGACGCCGGTGATATACAGCGTGTTCGCGCCATCCGCACCGAAATTCATATTGGTAACGTAGGGGGTGGGGACGGTGATGATGCGCACCAGCTTTCTGGCGTCGCTTACCACCAGCACCCGACTCGAGCCGTTCTGCGCGATGTAGTAATTGCCATCGGGACCCAGTTTGAAGCCGTCAGGGCCATTGAAAGCATCCTCGTGAGCCGTCGGCGGCGCGAGATCCTGGAGCCGCGCCCATACCGTGCGTGGACCCAAGGTGCCGTTTGCGTTGATGGGAAAAGCCAGGATGCGTCCGGCCAGCATCTCCGATACCAGCAAGTGTGTGCCGTCCTTCGACAGGGTGAGGCCGTTCGAGTAGTGAATTAGATTGGCTACTTCGATGAGGGTGCCGGCTGCAGACAGATATAGGATGGTTCCGCTGATCGGTGCCTGCAGATCGTAAACGCCGGAGGCAGAGACATAGGTCCCGCCTCTGCGGTCGGCCGCGAAATCATTGGGGCCGATGAAGGGTTTGCCGCTGCTATCGCGGTCTATCGCACGGATTTGCTTGCCGGCCTGGTCTAATTCCACAATCGTGTTGGCGTCGTAACAGGCAACCAGAATATGACTGTTTCGGTAATCGATCAGCCCGGATGCACCGCAGTGTGCGCCTTTCCAAAAATCTGTTGCTTGCTTTCCATCCCACATTTTGACGCCCGGGCCGGCGTACTCCACGTACAGGAGCTTGCCGTCCCGCCACAGCGGGCCTTCCGGGTAGGCGGCAGCGCCGAGGAGCTCCGTGTCCGCACGCGAAGCGGTATCCACACCGGCGGCCCAGATAACGGACGCCATCGCCACGAGGAATAGCCTTTTCATCACGAGACATCGAGTATTCATAATGAGTGCTCTCCTGAACGCTGTTGCAGTTCAGCAATGGCGGCCACACGGCGGCGATGCAGATGTTCGGCGATCTTCGCTCCGGAACGCGCGGCAATGTCCTCGGCCGAAGGCTTGATCGCGGCCGCGGCTTCGCGCGCCGCCTGCAGGTACTCGCGCTGCGGGTACGGTTTGCCTTCCAAACCGGTGCGACCACGCGCGTCGGCTTCGCATGCCAGCAGCGCCTGCGCAAATCTCTCCGGGCGGCGAAATGCATCGGCGCGCTCCAGGAATTCCAGGATAGTCTTGGGCCGCAGTTCCGCAGCGCGGTGCACGATGCCGTGATAGCGCGCCACGATCACGGCGAGTTCGCGGTATTCCGCCGGCAGGCGCAAGCGTTGCGCCAGCGCTTCGATGAGCGATACGCTGCGTTCCTCGTGCCCTTTATGACTGGGCCATTCCGCGGGTGGGGTTGTCGCCTTGCCGAGGTCGTGCACCAGTGCGGCAAAGCGAACCTTGGGTTCGGCACTGAGCAACGCGGCCTGATCCAGACCCATCAAGCTGTGGATCCCGGTGTCGATCTCCGGATGCCATCGCTCCGGCTGCGGCACGCCGAACAACGCGTCGATTTCAGGATATATCGGCTGCAGTGCGCCGCAGCTGCGCAGCACCCGGAAGAACTCCCCGGCGTTAAGTTCGCGAAGCGCCTTCTCGGTTTCCTGCCAGACGCGCTCCGGCACCAACGCGTCCACCTCGCGCCGCTCCACCATGGCACGCATCAATGTCAGGGTCTCGGGGGCAACCGTGAAACCAAGCGGGGCAAAGCGAGCGGCGAAGCGGGCCACGCGCAACACCCGAACGGGATCTTCGCTGAAGGCAGGCGAGACATGGCGCAGTATCCGTGCCTCGAGATCGCGCCTGCCATCATAAGGGTCGAGCAGGGCACCGTCCGCCGACTGCGCAATGGCGTTGATGGTGAGGTCGCGCCGCGCGAGATCCTCCTCGAGCGTGACTTTGGGCCCGAACTCGACGGTAAAGCCGCGATATCCAGGCGATACCTTGCGCTCGAGTCGCGCCAGCGCGTGTTCCTCGTGAGTGTCGGGATGCAGAAATACCGGAAAATCGCGGCCCACCTCGCGATACTTGAGGCGCAACAGTTCCTCGCGCGTGCCGCCGACGATGACCCAATCCCGTTCCTTGACGGGTACTCCGAGCAGGGCGTCCCGAACCGCTCCGCCAACCAGATACACTTGCATGCGTGAATATTAGCAGCATAGGCGCGCGCTTCCGCGCCGCGGCGACCCTAACTCTGATCGCGGCCTGCAGCGGCGGCTGCTACGTGTTGCAAAGCGCCCAGGGCCAGTGGGAGCTGATGTCCAAGCGTGAGCCCATCGGCCGAGTGATCGACGCTGCGTCGACGCCGGCGGCGCTGCGCGCCCAGCTCAAATCGGTCGCTGTCATACGCGATTTCGCCAGCCGCGAGCTGAAGCTGCCGGATAACGGCAGTTATCGCAGCTACGCGGATGTGGGACGACGCTACGTGGTATGGAACGTCGTTGCGGCGGCGGAGTTCTCCGCTGAACCGAAGCAGTGGTGCTACCCCGTCGTCGGCTGCGTCGCGTACCGTGGTTACTTCGTGGAAAGCCGGGCGCACCGCTTTGCCGCCGGACTGCATGCCCAGGGGTTCGACGTCACCGTCGGCGGCGTGGCAGCGTATTCGACTCTGGGTCATTTTAACGATCCCGTCCTCAACACCATGATGGGCTGGGACGATGTCGAGCTGGCCTCAATCATATTCCACGAACTCACCCATCAGCTGCTGTATGTGCCGAACGATTCGGCCTTCAGCGAGGCACTTGCGACCGTTGTCGAGGATGAGGGGGTGCGGCGTTGGCTGAATGCGCAAGGCCGCGGCGACGATTTGGCGACCCACTTGCTGCAAGAGCAGCACTATGCGACGGTCATCGATTTGCTGAGCGCGGCGCGCACGCAGCTGCGCGCCATCTATGCTTCCGGCGCCGCGCCCGACATCATGCGCCAGCGCAAGCGCGCCGCGTTCGCTTCCCTGCATGCATCTTTTGCACTCCTCAAGACGCAATGGGGTGGGCACGCTCCGTTCGAATCCTGGTTCACAGAAGATCTCAACAATGCACATCTGGCGTCGATCGCAACGTATTTCGACTGCGTACCGGGTTTGCAGCGCGAACTCAGGGCTGCGGGCGGCGACCTCACGGCCTTCTACGCCCGGGCGCGCGAATTGGCGAGTCTCGATCGGCAGAAGCGCGATGCGCTCCTTTGTACGATAGGCCTTGCCGGGCCTCGCAGTACATGATGATCGACGAACTCATGGACATCTACCGAGGCGCAGTGCCCGGCGCCTGCGTCGCCGTGCTTCAGGCGGGTACGGCGGTGGCGCGGCGCGCATATGGTCTTGCCGATGTTGAAGCGCGAGTGTCCGCGACACCGGCAACCAACTATCGGCTCGCCTCCATGACCAAGCAATTCACCGCGGCCGCGATCCTGCTGTTGTCGGAAGATGGGCTCCTGTCCATTGACGACACCGCGCGTCAGTGGCTGCCGGGCCTGCCGCGCAGCGCCAACCAAGTCCTCATTCGCCACCTTCTAGCGCATACCGCCGGGCTCATCGACTTCGAGGAATTGATTCCGGAAGGGACTGTCGGGCAACTGCAAGACGCAGACGTACTCGCACTCCTGGAAGCGCAAGAGCGCAATTATTTTCCTTCCGGAACGCGATTCCGCTACAGCAACAGCGGCTATATCTTGCTCGCGCTGATCGTGGCACGCGCGTCCGGCGGCGACTTTGCAGCCTTTCTCCGTCGCCGCATTTTTCAGCCGCTCGGCATGCTGTGTACGGTCGCCTTGCAAGCGGGAGTTTCACAGGTTTCGCATCGTGCCTTCGGCTACGTCGATCTCGGATTTTCCTGGCAGCGCAGAGATCAGAACCTGACCAGCGCGACGTTGGGCGATGGCGGCATATACTCATCTATTGATGACCTTGCGAAATGGGATGCCGCGTTGTATGACGGCCGGTTGCTGCGCCCGGAGTCACTGCGTCAGGCGTTTGCTGTCGCCGCCGACAGCGACGATCCGGCGGTTCGCTACGGTTTTGGCTGGCGTTTGAGCGGCGACGCGCTGTGGCATTCCGGCGAGTCGATAGGATTTCGCAATGTCATCCTGCGCTATCCGAGCCGCCGTACGACCGTCGTCATTCTGACGAATCGCGACTACCCCGAGCCCTATGCTACGGCCTTGGCTATTGCCGAGATATATCGCTAACGCGCGTCGCTAACGCGCGTCGCTAAAACGTCGCGAGAGCGCCGGCCAGCGCATCGACGCCCGTGCGTACGGGGTCGCACACCGGCAATCCGAGTTGCGCCGTCAGTCGCGCGAAATAAGCAGCGCAGTCCGCGTCCGAGAGGCTCGAGGAATTAATGCTCAATCCGACGCAGCGAACGGCGGCATTCGTCAGCCGGCCCGCGCGCAGATAATCGTCGATGACCACTTGCAAGTCAGGAATCGGAAAGTCCGGGTATTCGTCGATCGTGTGGCGCAACGGGTCATGGCATAGCACGATGGCGTCGGGCTGCGATCCATGCAGCAGCCCCAAGGTCACTCCGGCATAGGCCGGGTGGAACAGCGAGCCTTGTCCCTCGATCACATCCCAGTGTTCCGCGGCATTGTCGGGGGACAGTTGTTCCGCCGCGCCCGCGATGAAATCGGCGATGACCGCGTCGATGGCGATTCCTTCGCCGGAAATCATGATGCCCGTCTGCCCAGTCGCGCGAAAAGTCGCGGTGATTCCCCGCGACTGCAAATTCCTGGCCAGCGCGAGCGCGGTGTACTTCTTGCCGAGGGCGCAATCGGTGCCCACGGTCAGCACGCGCTTGCCGCTGCGCTTGCGGCCGGTCGCCGCGCCGTAAGCTGCTTCACAGTGCCGCACGTCGATCAGTCGAACTCCACGCCGCGCGGCGGCTTGCACGAGCTCGGGGAATGAAGTGAGGCGCGTATGCAGACCGCTCACGACGTCAAGGCCTGCGTCGGCCGCGGCCTTGAGTTCGGCGATCCAATGAGGCGGCAACTTGCCGCCGGTAGGTGCAATTCCGACGATGATGGAGCCGGCGCCGCGCAGCGCCGCCTCCGCCGGCGACAGGCGCTG